>JANQFN010000610.1 GCA_028277825.1 Desulfarculaceae bacterium | reverse complement strand
CCGGTAGTTGCGTTGACGGGCAACCAAGCAGCCGATAGGGCCCGGCCCAAAAGGGCTATCCCGGGAAGACCGCTCCGCCCGGGTTAGGCGAAGGCGGTGTCATGGGCCGTGACCTGGAAACCGCGTTCCAGCAGGGTCGACACCGCCGGGGGACCCACGTAATCCAGCGCCTTGCTGACCAGGGCTGTTTTTTGCGTTATGGCAATCCGATACTTGTCTCGAATTATTGGCGGATCAAATCAGCCGTGGTGGCCACCTTGGAATGGACGCCAAAGTGCATGTAGATCAGATTCACGGTGTTGCGGCTCTTTATCTCGCCCCTGACAAAGCCGTCGTTGTCCACATAGTAGAAATGCCGGTTGTCGTCGGCTATCACTCCCACAATAGGCTCCTGGGCCCGGGGCGATTTGATCATACCAGTAAAACGGTGGCCTTTTTGCTTGTCGATGATCAGGGTCATGTTCGTCTTGAAAAAGCCGGGTTTATGATGAACCGGATTGTCGCCGGCTTTCTCCGGGGCGTGGATGAAGGCGCCCCGGGAAATACCTTCCCAGGTTCCCATTAGGTTCGGCACCCCGTTATCCTGCGCCCAGGCCGAGGCGGCGCCTGTAAATACCAGAGAGACCAGACAGAGTAATATCAAAGGTGAACGCTTCATTTTTTCCTCCTGTTGCCAAAGTTGACTTATGTCAAAAGCCGAAGCCGAATCCTGATCGCCATTTAATGGTGGCCTGCAGAGACTTCGGCTAGTTGATTCAGCGCTACCTTGTCCTGATTTGACTACCTGCTCTTAGTTGACTTACTTTTTATGCTACGCGTTTGATCGCCTTGTAGTCCAGTTCAGCCTGCCTGATCCTAGTTTGTGTGATCCTCCCGGTGGTGCCAGGCTGTCTCCGCTGCCTGGCTTATTCCTGCATGCCCAGCTTCTTCATGCGCTTCCACAGGGTGACCCGGGATACGCCCAGGCGCTGGGCGGCCCGGGCCTTGTGTCCGCCGCTGGCCCGAAGCGCCGCCTCGATCTCGGCGCGCATGGCCGCCTCGTCCTTGGCCGGGGCGGAGGGGAGGGAAGCGGCTGGCGTGATCGCCTCACCGCCGCCGGGCAGGCTGGGGGGCAGGTGCTGGGGCAGAATCTCGCCGCCGGGGCAGGTGACAAAGGCGTATTCCACCGCGTTGATCAGCTCGCGCACATTGCCCGGCCAGGCGTGGGACATGATGCGTTGCAGGGCGGGGGGGGAGATGCCCGTAATGCCCTTGTCTCCCCCCAAGGCGGTGCGCTCCACAAAGGAGCGGGTCAACAGGGGGATATCCTCCTTGCGCTCGCGCAAGGGGGGCAAATGGATGGGGATCACGTTGATGCGGTAATAGAGGTCTTGGCGAAAAGCGCCCTGGGCCATTAGCAGATCCAGGTCCTTGTTGGTGGCGGTGATGATGCGCACGTCCACTGCGATGGGGTCCTGGGAGCCCACCCGTTCCACCTCGCCCTCCTGCAGGACCCTGAGCAGTTTGACTTGCACCTCCAGGGGCAGGTCGCCGATCTCGTCCAGGAACAGGGTGCCGCCCGAGGCCGCCTGGAAACGGCCGGTGCGTGCCTTTTCCGCCCCGGTGAAGGCGCCTTTTTCGTGGCCGAACAGTTCGCTTTCCAAAAGTGAGGGGTTTAAGGCCGCGCAGTTGACCTTCACAAAGGGCCCCCCGGCCCGGGAGGAACGGCGGTGGATGGCCGCGGCGGCCAGTTCCTTGCCGGTGCCGCTCTCGCCCAACAGCACCACCGGCGCTTTGGAATCGGCGGCGGATTCCAAGAGCTGATACACCCGCTGCATGGCCGCGCTCTGGCCGATCAACCCTTCGTAGCCGTATTCCTTTTTCAACTGGCGCTTGAGCCCGCTGATCCGGCGGTCCCGCTCCACGATGCCGCTGATGTCGGTCAGGGTTTCCACTCCGCCGATCACCTGACCCAACTGGTCGTGCAGCACGCGGGCGTTTTTCAGCAAATGCACCCGTTGGCCGTTTTTGGTCACCACGGTGCAGCGCTTGTCGATCACCCGGCCCTTTTCGAACAGACCGCAGGCCAGCCGGCCTTCTTCGTCCTGGCAGGCCAGGCAAGTCTCGGACTCGAACAGGGAGCAGGGCTTGCCCAACACCTCTTCACGGCTGTAACCGGTGATGCGCTCGGCGGCCGGGTTGATGAATACCACCCGGCCCTTGGTGTCCACCACAAACAGGCCCTCGGCCATGGTGTCCACCACCGATTGCCAGTACAACCCGCAGTCTTCAGTGGATATGTCGGCCACGTTTCGCTCTCCGTGTCTATTGGCGTTAAGGTTAACGTTAACATCGCCCGATGCCTCTGGCAAGTCAGCCAGGCCGGTTAGCTGCTCAATGGCAGAAGGTTACCCAGAGCGCATCCTGACAATTGCCCTGGGGATTATCCTAAAAAATAAATTTTAACAGTGTCTTAACTTTATGGTTGCAAGGAAGATTAGGGCTGTTAAATTAGTTTACACTGGATGAAGATATTGAGCGGCAATCTACACGATGAGGAACGGCGTCAGTTCGAGCGCCTGTTGCGCCAGCAGGGCGTGGACCGCCTGGGCGACCGCTTGGCGGTGCTGGAGGCCTTTTTGGGCTCTGAGGAGCACCTGAGCGCCGCTGGCGTGCAGGGTCTTCTGGAGACCAGCGGCCACATGCTGGAGCCGGCCTTCGTGGAAGAGACCATGGGCCTGTTGACCCGCTTCGGCCTGGCCAGCCGCCGCCGCTTCGACGATCAGCCGGACCGCTACGAGCACCGCCATTTGGGCGAGCACCACGACCACCTGATCTGCACCGCCTGCGGCTCCATCACCGAGTTCGAGCACACCCCCTTGGAGGAGCTCAAGGAGCAGGCCGCGGCTGAGCACGGTTTTCATCACCTCAGTCACCGCTTGCAGATTTATGGCCTGTGCGACCAGTGCCGCCGCGCCCGCAAGCCCACCCTGCCTTTGAGCCTTGCCGCGCCCGGCGAAAAGGTGCGCGTGGAGTGCTTGAGCGGCGGAGAGAAGGCCAGCCGCAATTTGGAGGAGATGGGCATCACCGTGGGCAGCGAGCTGGAGGTGATCTCCAGCGGCGGCGGTCCCATGGTGGTGGCCGCCCGCGGCACCCGCCTGGCTCTGGGCCAGGGCGTGGCCGGCAAGGTGCAGGTGAGCCTCAACGGCCCGGAAACCACAGACGAATAATATTCAGGCGGCGCCTCCGCTTCGGTGTGTGCCAGCCGCCTTTATTTGCGTGAAAGCAGACGACATGAGCGAAGCGATATCCCTGCGCCAGTTGAAACCGGGCCAAAAAGCGGTGGTGGTGAAGGTGGGCACCGCCGGCGAGCTGGGCCGGCGCATGCGCGACATGGGCCTGGTGCCCGGCACCAGCCTGGAGGTGATCGGCCGGGCGCCCCTGAAGGACCCGGTGGCCATTAAACTTCGGGGCTACAACCTGACGCTTAGAAACAACGAGGCCGATTACATCACGGTGCGCCTGGAGGACTAGGTGTGAGCCGACCCCTGACCATCGCCTTGGCCGGCAACCCCAACGCCGGCAAGACCTCGGTGTTCAACGCCCTCACCGGCGCCCGCCAGCACGTGGGCAACTACCCCGGGGTGACGGTGGAATACAAGGAGGGCGCCACCGATTATCGGGGCGAATCCATCACCGTGGTGGACCTGCCCGGCACCTACAGCCTCACCGCCTATTCACCCGAGGAACTGGTGGCGCGCAACTACGTGATCGGACGCAACCCCGACGTGGTGGTGGACGTGGTGGACGCCTCCAATCTGGAGCGCAACCTCTATCTGGCCGTTCAGCTCATGGAACTGGGCGCGCCCCTGGTGATCTGCCTGAACATGGTGGACGTGGCCGAGCAGCGCGGCTTTGACATCGACGCTGAAAAGCTCAGTAAGCTATTGGGGGTGCCGGTGGTGCCCACCGTGGCCCGGGAGGGCCAGGGAGTGGAAGAGCTTCTGGCCCGGGCGGTGGCGCTGGCCCGGGAAAAGCCGGCCTGGCGGCGCCTGAAGATATCCTACGGCTCGGACGTGGACCAGGGCCTGAAGGAGATCAGCGATATCCTGCAGGGCCACCAGGAACGCCATGGCCTGCTCTCGGCCCGCTGGCTGGCCTTGAAGCTGTTGGAAGACGACAGCGAGGTGATCGGCCGCATCAAGGAGATCCCCGAGCTGGCCCAGCAGCTCTTGCCGCTGTGCCAGAAGGTAAGCCAGCACATCAGAGCCACCCTGGACGACGAGCCCGAGAGCATCATCGCCGACTACCGCTACGGTTATATTGCCGGCATCGCCCGCCAGGTGGTCAGCCTGGAGCGGGAGGCGCGTCTGGACTACACCGACAAGGTGGACCGGGTGCTCACCCACCGCCTGGTGGGGCCCCTGTTTCTCTTCACGGTGCTCTACGTTATCTACCAACTGGTGTTCTGGGCCAGCCAGTGGCCGGTGGCCTGGTTCGAGGCCTTTTTCGGCTGGCTGGGTGGGGCGGCGGCAGCCATCATACCCGAGGGCCTGTTGCAATCGTTGATCGTCAGCGGGGTGATCGACGGCGTGGGCGGGGTGCTGGGTTTTGTGCCCCTGATCGCCTTCATGTTCTTCGCCATCGCCATCATGGAGGACTCGGGCTACATGGCCCGGGTGGCCTATCTCTTGGACCGGGTGCTTCGGGCCTTTGGCCTGCACGGCAACAGCGTGATGGCCCTGATCGTCTCCGGAGGTATCCCCGGGGGCTGCGCGGTGCCCGGGGTGATGGCCACCCGCACCCTCAAGGACCCCCAGGCCCGTTTGGCCACCATCCTGACGGTGCCCTTCATGAACTGCGGGGCCAAGCTGCC
>JANQFN010000607.1 GCA_028277825.1 Desulfarculaceae bacterium | reverse complement strand
TTGGGCAGCGGCAGGGTGGAATGCCAGGCGTCTTTCTGGATGGCGCAGGAGCCCACCCGCACCAGCTCGCCGGTGGGCAAGACCACCTCCATGGAGGTGATCTCCTGGCTCTGCAGGCCGTAGCGGCCGTTGAGCCCGCCGATGCCGTGGCTGATGCAGCAGGAGCTGACCGAGGCCGAGGGCGGCCCCACCGGCCAGCCGAAGCGGAGACCCAGGGGCGTGAGCGCCGCGGCCAGTTGCGCGTGGCTCACCCCAGGCTCGATCACCGCCACCCCGTCGGCCACGTCGATGTCCAGAATCTTGTCCATCTTCTTCAGATCCAGGAGGATGCCGCCCCGCTCGGGGATGCACAGTCCGCCGATATTGGTGCCGGCGGTGTAGGGCACCACCGGGATCTTCTCCCGGTTGGCCAGCTTCATGATCTCCTGGATCTGCTCGACCGTGTAGGCCATGACCGCGTAGTCGGGCAGTTTGGGCGTCACGAAAGACAGGTCATAGCTGTAGGCGTAGCGGATGTGCTTGGCGTCGGTGGCGTTGTCTTCGCCCACGATGGCCTGCAGCTCCGCCAGGATGGGGTCGGGCTTTTTCGCCGCTTGGGTTGCCATGGTCCTCGACCTTCCCTAGAGGTTCTTTGCGCCGGCCGGGGCCCGGGTCCGCCGCCGGCGATGCAATTGAAACCGGGGCCTGCGGGCCCCGGTGTTAAGCTCCCTTACTTGTCGCTGGGCAGGGAGGTGATAGTCCCGTCCCAGGTGTCTACTTTGCAGGACCCCAACTCCTCTTCGCTCTCGGGGAACCAGGTCTGGGTGACGACCTTGCTCTCGGTGAAGAAGGCGAAGCCGTCCTTGCCCATCACGTGCAGGTCGCCGAAGAAGGACTGTTTGTGCCCGGTGAAGCCGAAGATGCCCAAAGGCACCGGGATGCCCACGTTGATGCCCACCATGCCGCCGTGGGTGCGGTGGGCGAAATGCCGGGCAAAGTAGCCGTTCTGGGTGTAGATCACCGAGCCGTTGGCAAAGCGGCTGTTGTTCATGATGGCCAGGCCCTCCTCGAAGTCCTTGACCCTTTTTACGCACAACACCGGTCCGAAGATCTCCTCGCGGCCGCAGGACATGTCCTCGGTGACCTTGTCAAAGATGGTGGGCCCCACGAAGAAGCCGTCCTCGCAACCCTCGGGCACCTGGGGTTCGCGCCCGTCCAGGACCAGTTCGGCGCCCTCTGCGATGGCGGTTTCGATCCAGTTCAGCACGAACTCCTTGTGCCCGGCGTTGACCACCGGGCCCATGCCGGTCTCCTTTTCCCAGGCCCGGCCCAGGTTAATGGCAGAGGCATGCTTTTTCAGAAGCGCCACCAGGTCGTCGGCGATGTCTTCTTCCACCACGATGGTGGGCAAGGCCATGCAGCGCTCGCCGGCGCAGCCGGTGAAGGCGTTGATGATCCCTAAAGCGGTGCGCTCCAGCTTGCAGTCCTTCATGACCAGGGCGTGGTTCTTGGCCTCGCACAGGGCCTGGACCCGCTTGCCGTGGGCCGAGGCGGTGGAGTAGATGTGCAGGCCCACCTTGGTGGAGCCCACAAAAGTGATGCCCTTGATGTCCGGGTGTCTGAGCAAAAGCTCGGCCTGATCGCGGCCGGCGGTGACCAGGTTGATCACGCCGTCGGGGATGCCGGCCTCCTGCCACAACTCCAGGATGCGCATGGCCGACTGGGGCACGAAGCTGGCCGCCTTCAGGACCATGCAGTTGCCGGTGGCCACGCAGATGGGGGTCATCCAGCCGTGGGGGATCATGGCCGGGAAGTTCCAGGGCGGGATGCCGGCGAACACGCCGATGGGCTCACGGTAGAGCACGGTGTCATAGCCGGTGGAGGCCTGCATCAAGGACTCGCCCTTCATCAGATGGGGCGCCCCGCAGGCGAACTCCACCACTTCGGTCACCTTGAGCACGTCGCCCATGGCCTCGTCGTATTTTTTGCCCATCTCAGTGGCCAGCAGCACGGTCAGCTCTTCCAAATGCTCATCCAGCAGGGCCTTCATCCGGAAAAGGACCTGTGCCCGCTTGCTCACCGGAGTGGTGGACCAGGCGGGGAAGGCCTCCACCGCCGCGGCCACCGCTTCTTCCACCTCTTCCGAGGAGCACTGGGGGGCCATGGCGATTACGGCGCCGGTGGAGGGGTTGTAGCAGGGCATGTAGGTGTCGGTGGCTGATTCCTTCCACTGGCCGCCGGCAAAGTACTTCAGTTTCTTGGGGCTCTCACCGCTGATGGGATCGGCCGCCGCTGATGCGTCCTCAAAGAAGTAACGCTGGCCGTTTTGGCTGTCGCTCATGTCTAAAAACTCCTTAATCTTGCTGTATCAATCAGGGCTGCGCGGCGGCTTCGCCTCCTGGGGGCCATGGCCCCTGCAACCCAGGGCTGAATGCTGGTCGCCTATTCTTCTTCGGCCGACTCGGGCACCACCAAATAGAAGCCGCCCTTGCCGACCCTTTCCAAGAGGAGCCCTTTTTCCAGTTCCTCGGGCCCCAGTGATTTTCCGAACAGGGCCCGGGCCGTCTCCGGCTCCAGGCTCTTCAGGGAGCCGTCCCATACCGGGCCCCCGTTGGTTTCATCGGCCACGTAGCGCGCGTCCAGGTTCAGGCCCAGATTGGACGGGTCGAACTCCGGGGTGCCCGCGGCCGAGGCCATGAAGCGGTCCACCTCCAAAAGGTCCTTGGCCATCTCGCGGCGGGCCCCGGCGGCGTCGCGCCGCTGAAGGCAGTCCACGATGCGCCGGTGACTTTCGCGCACGTGCTCGTAAAACTCCGGGCTCAGGTCCAGTTCATACTTGGCGTCCCGGAGCAGGTTGTCCACGAAGTCCATGATCAGGATCAACAGCGGGTTCTGGCTCATGCGGGCCAGATAGCGGTGAAAGCTGATCTCCTTGGCCGCATCGGCCTGCTCATCGCCCTCGGTGATCTCGGCCAACTCCCGCAGCCGCTCGATGTCCTTTTCGCTGGCGTTGATTACGGCCAGGTGGGCCACCGAAGGCTCGATGGCGAAGCGGAGCATGGTGATGTCCTTGATGGAGACCGAGCGGAAGTGCAAAAAGTTCATCACCGAGTGAATGGTGGTCTTCATGTCCACCTCGGCGATGAACACCCCGCCCTGGGTGCCCTTTCTGATCTCCACCAGGCCCATGGCCTCCAGAACGCGCAAGGCCTCGCGCATGGTGGCCTTGCTCACCCCGAACTGGGCGATCAGCTCCTTCTCCGAGGCCAGGCGGTCGCCGGGCTTGACCTGGCCGGACAGCACCGCGTCGCGGATCTGCTCGATGATGCGATCCGAAACCTTTTCCGGCTTGTTGGCGGCTTCGAACATGGGGGCCTTTCTCAGCTTGCCATCCGTTCCCTAGGGGTTTTTCACCCAAAGAGTCCGGCACGTGGCAGGATTGGGGCCATGAGAGTGGTCTGTAATTTTGTAAAAAATTGGCCTCCGGCTTGTCAAGGGAAATATTATAACGTTTAAACATCTTTTCAAGGCAAAAAGGAGCGCTTTGGGGGACACTCAGCCGATTTTACCCCTGCTATGGGCAGGGGGCAATGGGTTGCCAGGGCGCTAACCGTTGGAGGCTAATTAAAATATTTGCACTTATATTAATAGTTTAAATTAAACGATTTGCAGTGGTTTCAAACCGGAAAGATCTCATGGCTGGCGTAGGGGTCCGTAAATGTCGAAGTATTATATTATTTATGTTTTTTTCATTGACTTGGCCCCGCGTTTTCTTGGTATTATGGCTTCCGTCAAAATTTGTCGATGAGCCCATCAACCTCGGGACGCGGCGTTTGGCCGGCTGCAAGGGGCCGGCCCCAAAGCTGAAGTCAAGCGCCGGCGGCCTGGTAAACCTAGGTGAGGATTTCCATCATGGGAGTCAAAATCGATCCGCTGAAGTGCACCGCCTGCATGGCCTGCGAGTTGGCCTGCGGCTATCACCGCGACGACGCCTTCGCCCTGTTATCCTCCTGCATCGTGGCCTACCGCACTCGGGACAAAAAGGACTACTTCGGGGTGATCCTCAAGGAAGAGGAGGACCTGATCATCGCCCGGCCCGAGGGCCTGGAGGTCAAACGCATCGGCGCGGTGGACGAGTCCCAGGGCGAGGCCGACGCCTCGGCCAAGCCCATGCTGCTGCGGGAGGCCTGTGATTTGTGCGAGGACCGCGACGACGGCCCCCTGTGCAAGCAACTCTGTCCCTCCGGCGCCATCTACCTGGATTAAAGGACTTAGTGTCATGGAATTTTTGGCATCCGAGCAAATCGCGGTGATCGATCTGGCCAGCGGCGAGGTTACGGAAGAGGAGTTCACTGACGAGCTGTGTCAGGAAAAGATCGGCGGCGCCGGGGTCAACTTGGCCCTGTACAAACAGTACGAGGCCGAGGAGCCCGTCGTCCTGGGTGCCGGCCTGTTTACCGGCACCATGGTGCCCGGCTCCTCCCTGGGACTGATGACCGCCAAGAGCCCGCTCACCGGTACGGTGGTGCACACCCCCCTGACCCAGTACGCCGGCATGGAGCTAAAGTACTCGGGTTTCGACTACATCGTGATCAAGGGGACAGCTGCTGCGCCCAGCTATCTTTGGATCCACGACGGCATCGCCGACATCGAGGACGCCTCTGGCCTCTGGGGCCTGGACGTGTGGGCCGCCTGCGACAAGGTGCGCGCCGACATGGGCGACGAGTTGATCCAGGTCTTGGGCGCCGGGCCGGCCGCCGAAAAGGGCAGCGACCTGGCCTGCGTGATGCTCAACTACTGGCACGGCGGCGACCGCTTTGGCTTGGGCAAGGCCCTGGCCGCCAAAAACCTCAAACTGATCGCCATCCGCGGCCTGGGGCTGCTGGAGATCGCTGAGGACGAGGAGTTCGTGGAGCAGTGCGTGGAGTTGATCGGCCAGGTCAAGTCCGGGGCCTGGGCCGGCAAAAAGGGCCTGGGCGACCTGGGCGCCGCGGTGGGTGAAAACGGCCTGGCCGACTGGCTGGCGCCGGTGCTGCACCGCTCCCGTTCGGATTTCAACACGCCGTTTGCGGCCAACAGCTTCCTGTTCCTGGAGGGTGACCCGGCCGAACTGGCCGAACCGGCCAACCCCGAGCCCGGGGTGCTGTTGGCCGGGCTGGACGGGGCCCTTGGCCTGATGAAGCTGGGGCTGACCGTGGCCGAGGCCGGTGACGTGGCCCTGGCCTGCGCCAAGGCCGGCCTGGACGTGTCCGGGGTGGCCTCGGTGTGCGCCGCCGGCGGCACCACCGAGGCCGGAGCCATCATCGCCGCGCTGGAGGATATCTCCGGTCCGGTGGAGGGCCTGGCCGGGCCCTTCAGCCCCTGGACTCCCAAGCAGTCCGTCTTTGCCGACTTCGGTTCCGGCGATGAGTGGTGGACCCGGCGCCAGGCCGTGGCCCACATCTTCGGCCTGGACCCCCTGTTCGTGTTGATGTGCCCCGAGCTTACTGAAGAAAAGCTCTTGGAACTGGCCTCGCTGGGCACCGAGCTGGAATTCAGCGCCGAGGGTCTGGAGGCGGTTATCGCCGAGGTGGCCGGTTAAAGGGAATCCTGTGGACGCGCTAGCCGCATACAGCGCCTTCAATCGGGAACTGGCCCGAGGGGTGAGCACCGCGCCGCCGGCGGAATTGGTCGGCCTGACCCGCGGCGAAAGCCTGCGCTACCCCCGCCTGGGGATCTACACCGGTGGGGGCAGTTCCCATTCCTGGCTCTGGCTGGCCGAGGTGTTCGAGCGACTGGGTTTCTACGATTTGAAGTTCCTGGACGCCGCCCAGGTGGGTGCGGGTGGTCTGGCCGGCCTGGACGTTTTGGTCCTCAGCGGCGGCGACACCTTTGCCATGGCCCGGGCCCTGGGCCCTGGGGGTGCGGAAGCCATACGGGACTTTGTCGAGGGAGGCGGGCTCTATCTGGGGGCCTGCGCCGGGGCCTATCTGGTGATGCGCTCCTCCAAGGAGCCCTTGAACCAATTCAACCTGGTGCCCGCCACCATCAGCAACCTGTCCAAAATCCTGCCCCGGGCCCTGACCTTGCCCGAAAAATACACCAACGCCTACGGCTGCGATTACGTGTTCCACCCGGTGCGCGAAGCCATGCTGCTCCAAGGCCAGGGAGGCCCCATGGGCCAGGATGAGTTCCAGGCCCCGCTGTACGGCGGCCCGGCCATGCTGCCGGCCGACGAGGTGGTGGAGGTCTTGGCCAGCTACCAGGATTTCACCCCCGGCACCCGCTTTTTGGCCCCACCAGACCTGGCTGCCGAGACCCTGTTGGGTAAGGCAGCGGTGCTGCGGGGACGTTTGGGAGAGGGCACCCTGTATCTGTTCGGCCCCCATTTCGAGCACCCCGGCTTCGCCGGGGCAAACCGCCGGCTGGCCCGGGCCATCTACCAGGATATGCCCGGGGGCCGGGCAAAGGCGGCGCCGGAGAAGGCGGATCAACTGGCCGGTGCCGGGGCCAAGGCGCTGATCAAGGCTATCAAGCGCCAGGTGTCCAACAGCCGCATCACCGCGGTCTCCCTGGAGGACCACCCGGCCCGCTGGCTCATCGGCGACAAGGTATACGAGCCGGCCAAGCTGCGTGTGTTCCTGGAGGCCATCTGGTCCCGGCTGCGCCCCCTGGAGCGGGCCTCCGGCCTGGCCCAGGTCCCCGGGGCGGAAGAATTGCCCGATCTGCTTGCCGGCGTCACCACCGGCATCCGGGCCTTGAAGCGGGAGTTGGCCGCAGAAGACGACACCACCGCCCGCGCCGCCAAGCTTTTCCAGGACCTGAACCGGGCCGCGGCCCTGTTCTTACGCATGTATTTCGCTAGCGCCCGGCTGGGCCACTTGGACCCGCCCGCCGCCCGCCGGCTGCACTGAGACCGGGAAGGCAGATGCGCTTCGGCACGCGACATCACCTGAAAAGACTGAACCTGGCCCTGCTGTTGAGCCTGGCCCTGTTCTGGGCCGGGCCGGGCTGGGCCGAGGCGCCGCCGGCCGGCGAGGCCTCCTGGTTCATTGACATGCAGCGTTTCGCCGCCGGGGCCCACGGCAAATTATCTTGCGCCGAGTGCCACCCGGCCCAGGAAAAGGCCAACACCAGCGGGCCCCTGGCCAAACGCCACCCCGATGCCCAGGATGCCAAGTACCTGACCGCCTCGGCGCTCCGGGGCTATGACTACGGCCAGTGCAAGCGCTGCCACCGGGTGGCCTGGGAACGCTACAACCAGGGGGTCCATGCGGCGGCCCTGAAAAAGGGCGACTTGACCAAGAGCGGCAAGCAGCCCGCCCCGGTCTGCGCCAACTGCCATGACCCCCACTACGGCAAGGCGAGGCGGGACCGGGTGGAGCTGGGCCGCCAGCAGACTGTGATCTGCGGGGCCTGCCACCCGGCCCAGGCCGCCACCTATCTGGAGGACTACCACGGCCAGGCCGGCGACAAGCTGGGCTGGGACCAGTCGGCCTTTTGCAGCGACTGCCACGGGGCCCATGACTGCCGGAGCCTCCAAAAGCCCCAGCAGGCGGCCAAGGCCTGCCAGCGCTGCCATCCGGCGGCCACTCCCCGCTTCGCCCAGTATGTGGTGCACCCCACCACGGTTGACCTGGGCCCGGAGGACGCGGCCAAGCGCCAGCGGGTCTATCTGATCTGGGCGCTGGGCGCGGTCTTGAGCGTGTTTGCAGCTTGCGTGGTGGGCTTTTTATACGGCCACAGCTTCTTGTGGATATTGCGGGAGCTGCAGCACAAGTTGAGGAGGCACGGCAAATGAGCGCCCCGTCCCTCCAGCGCTTCAGCGTGCTCAGCCGCGTCTTGCACATCGTGGTGGCGCTGGGCTTCTTTGGCCTGGGGCTCACCGGCTTCACCCTCTACTTCGGGGGAACCTGGTGGGCCCAGGCAATTGCTTGGTGCCTGGGCGGTGCGCCCGGCCTGGCCTGGCTGCACCGGGCCTGCGCCATCATGACCTACGCGGCGGTAATGATCCATCTGGCCTGGCTGGCCTACTACAAGCTGGCCTTGAAGGGCCGCCTGACCAGCAAAGACGGCATGCTGCCCCGGGCACAGGATGTCAAGGACCTGGTCCGGCACATGGGCTGGATGCTGGGCAAGGGTGAGTTGCCCCAGTTCCGGCGCTTCACCTATTGGGAGAAGATGGACTACTGGGCGGTGGTGATCGGCATAAACACCATGGGCCTTACCGGCCTGGTGCTCTGGTTCCCCGAGTGGTTCAGCGGCTTTATGCCGGGCTACTTCATCAACCTGGCCCTGATCATCCATTTGGTGGAGGCGGTGATCGCCGTGGCGATCAAGTTCGTGATTCACCTGGTGGTGGCCCATCTCAGGCCCCAGGTCTGGCCGGCGGACCAGGGCATCTTCCACGGCCGGATGAGCCACGAGCGGATCAAGACCGAGCACCCGGGACACTGGCAGGCCCTGCAAGAGGGCGAAGGGGAGGGGAGCTAGCAATATGGGCAAGCTGGGCTTCATAGCCGCCCTCTGCGCCGTTGCCCTGCTACTGGCCGCCCCGGCTTTGGCCTCCAACGTGGCCATGCAGCCGGCCCCGGCCGGCGAGCCGGCGCGCACCTGCCTGGACTGCCACCACCTGCCCAATTTGGAGAGCAACGAGGGCATCGTGGCCAATCAGGCCCTGTGCCTGGAGTGCCACGGCCAAGCCGCCTGCACCCGGGAGGTGAAGGGGCAGAAGGTCCCGCTGCAGGTTGACCTTAAGAGCTTCGGGACCAGCCGGCACCGCTGGGTGGCCTGCCTGAGCTGCCACGACGACGTGGCCCGCTCGCCGCACAAAAGCGTTCGTGGGGCCCAGTGCCTTTCCTGCCACCCGGGCCACGGGGAGTACCCCCTGGGCGATCCGCACAGCTCGGTGGCCTGCTCGGCCTGCCACAACAAGTCGCCGTTTGTGACCCTGGACAAAAAATCCGGTCAAGTCAAACTGGCCCGCTTCAACAGCGACAAGCAGCCCATCGGCCTGACCGACCACGGCCCCATGGACCTGGACGACGACCAGCTCTGCCTGCGCTGCCACACCGCGGGCAACCAGGCAGGCGCACCCAACGCGGTCTTGCCCGGCAAGGGGGTAATCTGCTTCCTCTGCCACAGCGCCAGCTTCTCCATCGGCTCCTGGTGGTTCGGCCTGGCCCTGCTCGTCTTCCTGGTCGGCCTGGTGGCCGGGGGCCTGTTCTACATGAAGGGCTCGGTGGCGGGCCAGAGCGGCTCACTGCATGAGAAGATCGCCGCCGGCGGCGAGAACCTGTGGCGGGCCACCTTCAGCCGCCGCCTGTGGGAGACCCTCAAGGTGTTGTGGTTCGATGTACTCTGGCAGCGGCGGCTGCTCAAGGAGTCGGTACAGCGCTGGTTCATGCACAGCCTGATCTATTTGGCCCTGTTGGCCAAGCTGGGTCTGGGCCTGTTCACCTGGCTGATCTACGAATGGTGGCCGGCCAGCGACCTGGCTCTGGCGCTTTTGAACAAGAACAACGGCTTCGTGGCGGTGGCCAATGATCTCTTGGGTCTGCTGATCCTGATCGGGGTGCTCCTGGCGGTGTTGCAGCGCTGGGTGGTCAAGCCCGACCATGTGGTGGCCGAGTGGCAGGACAACATCGCCCTGATTCTCCTGGGCCTGATGCTGCTCAGCGGGTTCGTGGCCGAGGCCGCCCGCATAATCATCAGCCAGGTGCCGGCTGACATGGCGGTGTACTCCTTTGTGGCCTACCCCCTGTCGCGCCTCATGGCCGGCATGAATATCGACTGGCCCGGAGTCTACGCCTGGCTCTGGTACATACACGGCCTCAGCGCGGCGCTGTTCGTGGCCTATTTGCCCTTTGGCAAGATGCGCCATATGTTCACCGCGCCTTTGAGCCTGATCATCAACCGCAAGCTGCAATAGGGCAGTCGACGTGTCTGACGAGCAAAAGACAACCCCGACCGAGAGCAGCCAGCCAGAGGCTCCCGAGACACCCGCCGAGCAGCCCGCGGAGACCCCGACGGAACCTGCGGCTCCCGAAACTCCCGCTGAGCAGGCTGCTTCAGAGACGCCCCCGGAGCCGTCCCCGGCGCCGGCCCCAACCGCGCCAGACGGCGCGCCTGTTGAGACTCAGCCCGAGGCGCCGGCCGCGGCTCCGCCCGAGCCCGAGCCGGAGCCAACAGAGGAACGCCCCGAACCGATCCCCTTGGAGGCCCTGGACGCCAAACGGCTCTTGCAGTTGGAGGCCTGCACCCGCTGCGGCGAGTGCCTCAACTGGTGCCCAGTCTACGACCAGGACCAGCGCCAGGACATCCTGCCCCGGGCCAAGGCCGCCGAGTTTTTGCGCATCATCAAGGGCCAGCACGGGCTGTTGGCCAAGCTGGCCCATGGCGGCGGCGACCCGGGCCCGCTACGCGCCGCCCTGGCCAAGCTCCTGGGTCACAAAGACATCAGCCAAGAGGACATCGAGCAGTTCGCCCGGGACCTGTACGAGTGCTCCACCTGCGGCCAGTGCCAGATCGTCTGTCCGGCGGGCATCGACACCGTCAACCTCTGGGAGGAGATCCGGGCGGCCATGGTGGCCGCGGGCTACGGGCCCCTGGAGCAGCAAAAGGGCCTGATCAAGAGCGTCAAATCCTACGACAACCCCTGGCAACAGCCGCGCACCGCCCGGGCCAAGTGGGCCCGGCGGGCCAAAAAAGAAAAACTGATCCCCGACATCCCCAAGGACATCTCCAAGAAGGGGGCCAAGATACTCTTGTTCCTGGGCTGCACCGCCAGCTTCGACAGCAACGTGCGCCAGGTGGCGGTGTCCACGGTGAACATCTTCAACCATCTGGGGTTGGACTTCGGCATCCTGGGCAACAAGGAGCGCTGCTGCGGCTCGGTGATGCTTCGCATGGGCGATCCCGAGTTCGAGGTGATCGCCAGCAAAAATGTGGAGCAGTTCAACAGCCTGGGCGCCGAGCTGCTGGTCACCTCCTGCTCGGGCTGCTACAAGACCATCAATGAGGACTACGAGCGGGTGGGCGAGCTGGACCTGGAGGTGATGCACATCGCCCAATTCTTGCGGCAATTGATCGAGCAGGGTGAGCTGGACTTCACTACGCCGCAGGAGAAAAGCATCACCTACCACGATCCCTGCCACCTGGGCCGGGCCAGCCGAGTCTACGACGACCCCCGCTTCATCATGGAGGCCATCCCCGGCCTGGACCTGATCGAAATGGGCCGCAACCGGGAGTATTCCCGCTGCTGCGGTGCCGGCGGCGGGCTCAAATCCGGCTTTCCCGACATCCAGAACCTGATGGCCCAGGCCCGGGTCAAGGAGGCCGAGGAGACCGGGGCCAGCGAACTGGTCTCCTGCTGCCCCTTCTGCTACCAGGGCCTGCAGGTGGGCATCAACGCGGTGGACTCCAACCTGGTGGCCCGGGACCTCACCGCCCTGGTGGAGGCGGCGCTGGGCCTGGGCCAGCCCCCCGAGGACTAAGCCGCCCGCCGCAGGCGCTCTTGTTAAGGGCCCTAACCTTTTGCCGTCCCCCGGCCCAAGCGGTATGATGAATCCACCGTCCCCCGGCTCTTGGGGCGCTACACCTATTGCTTTGCATCGGGAGAGAGTTGGCTCATGAAAAAGTTTCTGCTGTGCGCAATGCTGTTCAGTCTGTGTCTGGCCCTGGCCGGGGCCCCGGCCAGGGCCGCCAAGCCGCCCATCCGCATCGGCTACTTGCAGGCCGACATCCACCACCTGGCCTGCTGGGTGGCGATCGAAAAGGGCTTTTACAAGGCCGAGGGCTTGAACGTTGAAGTTGCCGGCATCTTCCGGGCCGGACCCGAGGAGATGAGCGCCTTTGCCGCCGGCGCCCTGGACATGGGCTACGTGGGCGAGGCCCCGGCCACCACCGCGGTGGCCAACGGGACCGCCCGGGTGACGGTGGTGGCCCAGGTGAACACCGAGGGTTCGGCCCTGGTGGTGCACAAGCACGGGCCCATCCACAGCGTGGCCGATCTGAAGGGCAAGCGGCCGGCTATCCCCGGCGTGTCCACGGTGCAGGATTTTCTCCTGAAAAAGGCCCTGACCCAGAACCAGGTGCCGCTGGGCGCGGTGAAGACCATCGTGATCAAGCCGCCGGAGATGATAAACACCCTGCGCCAAAAGGACGTGGACTCCTTCATCGCCTGGGAGCCCTATCCGGCCAAGGCCCAGACCATGGGCGTGGGCCGGGTGCTGCTTTCCTCGGGCCAGATATGGAAAGACCATCCCTGCTGCGTGCTGGTGGCGGATAACAAATTCCTTAAAAATCGCCCCGAGGACGTCAAGGCCATGGTGCGGGCCCACGTCAAGGCCAACCAGTTCATAGCGGCTCATCCCCTTGAGGCCCAGAAGATCGGCGAGCGCTACACCGGCATGGACGCGGCCACCGTGGCTCTGGCCATGAAAAACGTCAAGTACACCTATGACATCTCGGTGGCCGGCCAAAAGGAATATGTGGAGTTTCTGGACAAGTTGGGCTACATCAAGGTCAGCGATTCCCAGGCCTTTATCGACAAGTTCTTGAACCGCAAAATTCTTCAGGAAGTGCTGGCCCGCTGAGATCGGCCCGGACACTTCAAGTCGCTCGGGTGGCACCACGCCTTGAGCTTGAACGATTGAATAGGGATGGAAAACGTTCTCTCAACGGCGAAAAATCGTTTTTGTCTGTGTCCGGCACAGCCAGCCGGCGGCAGGCAAGGCTGCCCAAGGCTTGGGCTCCCAGATGGCATCAACGGGAGCACCAGGAGCCAAGGGGTGAGGAAGGTAACTCGACCCGCTATGGCTTCGGCGGCCCGCCGACGGGGAGCGGTAGCCGGAGGTGTAGCTGAAACTACATCGAAGCTGGCGCGAAGCCGGCAACGTAGTATGGCGGCGGCTGGAGAAGCCGGACACCCGAGGTGGCTCAGATGAAAATGCTACGCCGCTGGTGGCTGCCCCTGGCCATTCTGTTGGCGTGGCAGGGCCTGTGCTCCCTGGAGGTGTTCCCGCCCTACAAGCTGCCCTCGCCCCTGGCCATCCTGGCCGGCCTGGTGGATTTGGAAGCCCGGGGCATGCCGCCGGGCCAGCGCCTGCACTGGCATCTGTTCTACAGCCTGCTGCGGGTGGCCATCGGCTTCACCTCCGCCGCCCTGATCGCCGTCCCCCTGGGCCTGTTGCTGGGGGCCTCGTCCTCCTTGCGCCGTTTGATCAGCCCCCTGATCGAACTGCTCAGGCCGGTGCCGCCTCTGGCCTGGATACCCATCTCCATCCTCTGGTTCGGCATCGGCCTGCCCTCGGCCGGCTTCATCATCTTTCTGGGGGCCTTCTTTCCCATTGTGCTGAACACCATCACCGGGGTCACCTCGGTGAGCCCGGTCCTGGTGGAGGCGGCGCTCACCCTGGGGGCCAGCCGCCGCGAGGTGGTCAAAAAAGTGCTCCTGCCCGGGGCGCTGCCCAACATCTTCACCGGACTCAGGATAGGCCTGGGCATCGGCTGGATGACCCTGGTGGCCGCCGAGTTCACCGGGGTCAAATCCGGCTACGGCCTGGGCTACATGATCATGACCGCCCGGGACATCCAGCGGCCCGAGGCAATCATGGCCGGCATGGTGGTGATCGGGCTCACCGGCCTTTTGATCGACGGCCTGGTGCGGCTCTTGCAGCGCCGCCTGGTGCCCTGGCAAAGGAGCCGGGCCAATGACGCTTGAGCTTCAGGACATATACAAGAGCTTCCCGGCTGAAAGCGGCGGGGAGGTGCTTGAGGTCCTTGGTGGCATCAGCGCCGGCCTGGAGCGCGGCCGCTTCGTGAGCCTCATCGGCCCCTCCGGCTGCGGCAAGACCACCCTGCTCAGGATAATAGCCGGCCTGGAGCCAGCCAGCCGGGGACGGGTGCTCTTGGGCGGCCAGCCCCTGTCCGGGCCCAGCCGCCGGGTGGGCCTGGTGTTCCAACAGTATGCCCTGATGCCCTGGCGCACCACCCTGGGCAACATCGAGATGGGCTTGGAGATGGCCGGACAGGGCCGCGAGGAGCGCCGGGCGGCGGCCCGGGAATATGTCGAGGCCTTTGGCCTGGCCGGTTTTGAAAACAGCTACCCCCACCAGTTGTCCGGCGGCATGCAGCAACGGGTGGCCATCGCCCGCACCCTGATCCTGCAGCCGGAACTGGTTCTGATGGACGAGCCCTTTGGCTCCCTGGACAGCCAGACCCGGAACGCTTTGCAGGAGTTTTTGCTCTCGGTTTGGCGTCAGCGCCAAGACACTATCGTCTTCGTCACCCACAACGTGGACGAAGCGGTGTTTTTGAGCGACGAGGTGCTGGTGCTCTCGCGGCGGCCGGCCCGGGTGGTGGCCCGCTTTTCGGTGGAAGCCCCCCGGCCCCGGGACCGCACCAGCCGGGCAAGCAACCAGGTGAGGCGTGAGATATTGTCCGTGCTCAAAGAGCAACAGGAGCAGGTGGGTCTGGTTTAGATAAGAGGAGGCGAATCATGCTGATTTTGGGCATCGCGGCCAGCCCCCGGCCGGGCCAAAGCACCGCCCTGGCCCTGGAGGAGGCCCTGCGCGCCGCCTCCAACACGGTGGAGGGGGTGCGCACCCGGCTGATCGACCTGGGCGAGCGGGACATCCGGGGATGCGTGGCCTGCGGGCACTGCACCGACAAGCTGGAGTGCACCCAGGACGACGGCTTTCCCGGCCTGATCGAGGTCCTGGCCGATCCCGCCCTGGCCGGATTGATCCTGGCCAGCCCGGTGTACATGGGCTGCATGACCGCCCAGGCCAAGGCCTTTTTGGACCGCTGCGCGGTGTTTCGCAGAAACGGCTTTATGCTACGCAACAAAGTGGGCGGCGCCCTGGCCGTGGGGGGCTTTCGCAACGGCGGCCAGGAGTTGACCATCCAGGCCATCCAGGCGGCCATGATGGTGCAGGACATGGTGGTGGTGGCTGACGGCATGCCCACCGCCCACTTCGGGGCCACCCTGTACAGCGGCGGCGAGGGGGGCGTGATGGCTGACGAGTTCGGGCTCACCACCGCCCGGGGCCTGGGCCGGCGGGTGGCGGAACTGGCCGCCCGGCTGCACCCCTAGACCACACCCGGAGGGCCCCTTGCGCACCGCCGAGATCATCACGCAGTTACAGAGCCGGGGCCTCAAGGTGAGCGCCGACCTGATCGCCCGCCGGGGCGGGGCCGGCCCGGCCGAGGGCGGCACCCTGGTCATCGCCGGCCGGGTGTTAAACGCACCCACCGCCAGCCCCTTCGTGGAAAATTCTCCCTACAGCCTGGAGGAGCGCGGTGGTCGCACAATGCTGCTGCAAGACGGCGAGGAAATCTGCCCGGTGGAACTGGTGGGGCGGCCGCGTTTCTACGGCGAGACCGACGCCGGCGGGATGCCGCTTAAAAAAATCGCCCTGTTGCACGGCACGGACTGCTTGGCCAGCACCGTCTTGCAGACCTGCGCCTTTTGGGATGGCCCCATGCGCTGCTCCTTCTGCGGCATTGAGCTGTCGTTGACCAGCGGCGCCACCCTGCCCCAAAAGACCCCGGAGCAACTGGCCCGGACCGCCTTAGCCGCCAAGCAACTGGACGGCGTCAAACACGTGGTGCTCACCACCGGGGTGGGGGTGCCCGCCGGCGGGGAGATCAAAAAGCTGGCCCGGGCGGCGGCAGCCATCAAAAAGGCCAGCGGGCTGCCCATCCACGCCCAGTATTTGCCGCCGCCCTGGGCCCAGGACCAGGAGCGCCTCCAGGAGGCCGGGGTGGATACGGTGGGCATCCACATCGAGAGCTTTGATGAGGCGGTGTTGGCCCGGCACGCCCCGGCCAAGGCCGGCCTGGGCCTGGGCCGCTTCCTGGAGGCCTGGAGACAGGCAGTCGAATTGTTCGGCCCGGGCCAGGTGTCCAGCTTCATCATCGCCGGCCTGGGCGAAGACCCGGCCAGCCTTCTCTCCGGCTGCCAGCTCCTGGCCGAGATGGGGGTCTACCCCTTCCTGCTGCCCTTAAGGCCCATCCCCGGCTCGCTGCTGGCCGATAGCAAACCCCCGGAGCCGGAGTTGATGAGCGAGCTTTACCAGGAGGTGGCCAAAATCCTGCAGGTCACCGGCCTGAGCGCCGCGGCCAGCAAGGCCGGCTGCGTGCGCTGCGGGGCCTGTTCGGCCGTGGCCGCCTACGAGCTGGAGCCCGTTGACCTGGTCTGTCATCCAGCGCGCACCCGGGCCGAACTGGAGGCCGCCCTGGAGATCCGCCGCCGGGTGTTCGTGGAGGAGCAGGGCATCGTGGCA
>JANQFN010000556.1 GCA_028277825.1 Desulfarculaceae bacterium | reverse complement strand
ATCAAGATCACCTCCTATGGATTGTTGTCTCTGGCCGGGGCGGTGTCCATGATATTGGGCTCCATCATGCTGTTTGAATCCGGCGACCAGATGCTGGCCATCTCCTTGAGCGTCTTGGTGCCCACCGCCATCTGCGTGATCGGCTTTTTTGCGACCCTGGCCTTTTTGGCCGGCCGGGCCCAGCTTCGTAAGGGGGTCACCGGTTCCGAGGGCATTGTGGGTTCCCGGGGCCAAGTAGTGGATTCGGGCCGGGTGCGCGTATTGGGTGAGCTGTGGAGCTTTGAAAGTGACGCGCCCCTGGAGCCGGGACAAGAGGTGGTGGTAACCGCCAGCCGGGGCCTCAAGCTGGAGGTCAAGCCGGACTCCGCTGAAACCAAAAAGTAAACCCCACACCTCGTCAGAGGGGGAGGACGTTTGTCATGGCCGCCATATTCGGATTCATCAACTCCATCTTGGGAGGCCTGCTGCCGGTCATAGTCCTGGTCATTCTTTTTTTGGTCACCGCCCTTCGGGTGCTCAAGGAATACGAGCGCGGGGTGATTTTCCGCCTGGGCCGGGTGATCAAAGCCAAAGGGCCGGGGCTGATCATCCTGATCCCCATCATCGACCGCATGGTCAAGGTATCTTTGCGCACCGTGGCCATGGACGTGCCGCCCCAGGACGTGATCACCAAGGACAACGTCTCCATCCAGGTCAACGCGGTGGTCTATTTCCGGGTCATGGACCCCACCAACGCCGTGATCCAGGTGGAGGATTATCTGTTCGCCACCAGCCAACTGGCTCAGACCACGCTGAGAAGCGTCTGCGGGCAGGTGGAGCTGGATGACCTTTTGTCCGAGCGGGAGAAAATCAACGGCGAGTTGCAACAGATTTTGGACCTGCACACCGACGCCTGGGGCATCAAGGTCTCCACGGTTGAAGTCAAGCACATCGACATGCCCCAGGAGATGCAGCGGGCCATGGCCCGCCAGGCCGAGGCCGAGCGCGAGCGCCGGGCCAAGGTGATCAACGCCCAGGGCGAATACCAGGCCGCCGAAAAGCTGGCCCAGGCCGCCGAGATCATTTCAGAGCACCCCCAGGCCCTGCAACTGCGCTACCTGCAAACCCTTAGAGAGGTGGCCAGCGAGAACAACTCCACCACCCTGTTCCCCCTGCCCCTGGACCTGTTCAAGCCCTTTTTGAAAATGGTTGAAAACAAAGAGGTTAGCGAGTAAACTCCAGCTTTCTAACCAGCCGGCGCCTGCCGGCCGCATAGACAACTAGTTTTTGGAGAAAACCATCATGAGCGACGAGCCCAAAGCTGAAACCAGCGAGGCCCCCGAGGCCGAGGAGGCCCAGGCCCCCGAGGCAAGCGAAGAGGCCAGCGAGGCAGTAGAGGCTGAAGAGACCCCGGCCCCGGCCGAGGAAGCTGCCGAAGAAACCACCGAAGAGGCCCCCAAGGCCAAGGCAGCTCCCAAGGAAGCGCCCACGCCCAAAAAGCCCCTGGAGAAAATGACCGCCAAGGAGCTTCGGGAGTACGCCCTGGAGCTGGGCGGCATCGTGGGCGTGCACAGCATGAACAAGGAAGAGCTCCTGGGCGCCATCAAGGAAGGCCTGGGCATCAGCGACGAGGCCGGCTCCAAGCTGTTCGCCAGGGAGATCAAGGACACCAAGGGCAAGATCAAGGAGCTCAAGGCTCAGCGCGATGCCGCCCGCGAGGCGGGCGACAAGAAGCAGGTGGAGATCCTGCGCCGCCGCATCGGCCGCCTGAAGAAAAAAACCCGCCGGCTGTCCGGGGCAGGCTAACCTTGGACTTCGCCGCGGGCAAAGAGCTTTTAAAAAGCCGCGTCAGCGACGAACGCATCATCAAGCACAGCCTGGCCTCGGCCGCGGTGCTGGGCGCCCTGGCCCGAAAACTGGGCAAGGACGCCGACACCTGGGCCCTGGCCGGGCTGTTGCACGATCTGGACTACGAACAGACCGCCGAGGACATGGCCCGCCACGGGCTGCTCACCGCCGAGATCCTAGCCCAGACCGACGCGCCGCCCGAGATACTCGAGGCGATCAAGGCCCACAACGCCGAGAACCTGGGCCTGGAGCGCAAGAGTGATTTGGACATCGCCCTCACCGCCGGGGAGACCATCACCGGCCTGGTGGTGGCCACCACCCTGGTCTATCCCGACAAAAAGCTGGCCAGCGTAAAGCCCAAGAGTGTGACCAAGCGCATGAAGGAAAAGGCCTTCGCCGCTAGCGTCAACCGCGAGCACATCCGCCTCTGCGAACAGTTGGGCATTCCCCTGCCCGAGTTCTCCGCCCTGGCGGTGGAAGCCATGCGCGAAATCAGCGACGAATTGGGACTGTAAGGCACGAGCCCAATCCAACCCACCTGGAATCCTTGACCAGCGCAAACGGTAGCTTTAACCTGAAGGCAAGGGAGGCGTACTGGTGCTTTTAGAGATCAACCCGGACAATCCCCAGCCGCGTCTGATCAAGCGGGTGGTTGAGGCCCTGGAGGCCGGCGGCGTGGTGGCCTACCCCACGGACACCATCTACGGCCTGGGCTGCGACATCACCAACAAAAAGGCCTTGCGCAAACTGCACCAGATCAAGCGCCAGCCCGAGAGCAAACCCTTTTCCTTCATCTGCCCCAGCTTGAAGCATTTGAGCCAGTACGCCCTGGTGACCAACTACGCCTACAAGACCCTGAAGCGCCTGTTGCCCGGACCCTACACCTTCATCCTCAGCGGCTCACGCGAGGTGCCCAAGATGAGCCTCACGCGCCGCAAGACCGCGGGCATCCGGGTGCCTGACCACGCCATTCCCCTGGCCATCGTGGAGGAGTTGGGCCGGCCCCTGGCCAGCGCCAGCGCCATTGACCCGGAGGGCAACGAGCTGGTGGGTGCCTGGGAGATCCAGCAGGCCCTGGGCCATCAGTTGGACTTGGTGGTGGACGGCGGTCCAGTGCCCGGCGTGGCCTCCAGTGTGGTCAGCCTGGTGGACGACGAGCCGCTGATTATCCGGGAAGGGGCGGGTCCGGTGGAGGAGTTCCGCTTTTAGGCGGCAGGGGTTTTTGCAGATACAACAAGGTGCCGCCCACCGCGGCCAGGGACAGCAGGGCGAAATTCAACACCGGCACCAGGCCCATGACCAGCACCGCGCTGCCAAAGCCCAGCCAACCCCAGCCCATGCTCCGCACGTAGGCCATCTTTTGACCCAGGCTCAGGCCTCTGCGGTCCAGGGGGTAGTCAATGAACTCCAGGGCCAAAAAAAAGCTGGTGACCAGCCAGGCCAGGCCCGAGTAGATCAGGCCACCCAGGCCGGGGATCAGGTTGAGCAGGAGCAAGGGCAGCATGATCAAACCGAACAGGGCCAGGCGCATGAGGCTCTGTTTGATGACCCGCCAAATATCCCTCATGATGCCTGAGTCCATGGGGGGCGCGCCCGGGGGCATGCCCGGCGCCAGGCGTTCGGTCTTGACGGTGAGCATCTCCAAGAAAGGCGCGGCCACGATCGCGCCCACCACCGCGAACAGATATACCCCCAAGGCCAACAGGGCCAGGGCCAGAAGCACCATAAGCAAATAGGCCAGGGCCTGCCACCACCAGCCGCTGCCAGCAGGCAAAAGCCCCTCCAACCAGGCGCCCAGATAGGTGTAGCCCAGCCAGATCAGAAAGCTGAACAGGGCCAGGTTGATCAGAAAGGGCAAAAGGGCCAGCCACCACAGCCCCCGCTGGCGCCTGATAAAGCCAAAGGCCCTTAGCGGCGCCCCGGCGGCGGCAAAGAACGTAAGGGGGTTCAACTTAGAAGGAGGGCTCATGGAGTGATCTTGGGCGGCACGTAGCGGTATTGCAACCCGCTGCCGCCCAACTGCGACGTCACCTCGTGCACGATGGTGCGCACCAGAGTGCGCACCTGGTCGCGCAACAGCCAATCCAGCCAGGATTTCTTCTCGTCGCTGGGCCACACCAACTGCGGCCGTCCTTTGATGCCCCCCAGTTTGGCGGCCAGGGCCACCGCGTCCTGAAAGTCGCCCATGTGATCCACCAGGCCCAACACCTTGGCCTTTTGGCCGGTGAACACGCCGCCGTTGGCGATCTCGGACACCTTGGCGAAATTCATGCGTCGGGAACGGGCCACGTCGGCCACGAACTGCTGGTGGGTCTCGTCGATGAGCTCCTGCAGCATCTGGCGCTGGGCGTCAGTCAGCGGCGCCGAGGGCAGACCGGCGCCCTTGAGGTCTCCGGAGCGAACCGTCTGCACCTTGAGGCCGATCTTTTTGAAGAGCTCCTCAGCGTCGGGGATGTTGATGATAACCCCGATGGAACCGGTCAGGGTGCCGGGCATGGCCAGGATCTTGCGGCTGGGGGCGATCACGTAGTAGCCGCCGCTGGCCGCCACGCCACCCATGGAGCCCACCACCGGCTTGACCTTGTTCAGCCGGGCCACCTCACGGTAGATCTCCTGGCTGGCCGCCACGCCGCCGCCGCCGGACTCCACCCTGAGCACCACCGCCTTGATGGTTTTGTCGCGGCGGTACTTGGTCAGGATCTCGTTGACCGGGCGGGAGTATTCGATCAAGCCGTAAATGGGCACCACGCCCACCTTGCCCTCGAAAAAGGCCGTATTGCCGCGGTGCCTGACAAAGAACAAGCCCGCAGCGAATACGGCCACGATCAGGGCGCAAACCCCGAAGGCCACGGCCAGGGGGTGCTTTTTCATATTCCGCGCCGTTTTCTAGGAGGTCTCTTTAGTCTCGGAGACCTCCTCTGTGGTGGCGGTTTCCTCGGCCGCTTCAGCCGGAGCCTCTTCAGCCGGCTCATCAGCCGGAGCGGCTTCGGCGGCCGGCTCCTCGGCAGGCTCTTCCGCGGGGGCTTCGGCCGCTTCCTGGGCAGGCGCGCCGTCTTCCTGGTCGGCCAGCCCCTGCTTGAGCAGGGCGCCCAGGTTGCTGGTGGCCGCCTGGGTGGAGTTCATGTACTCGCTGTAGACCTGGCGCTCGGCCTCCTCGTCCAGGCGGCGCATGGACAGGCCGATCTTGCGCTCGCGGCGGTTTACGCTGACCACCTTGGCGTCGATCACGTCGCCCACGTTGAACATGCCCACCGGGGTCTTGATCTTCTCATCAGAGATCTCGCTGACGTGCACCAGGCCCTCCACGCCCTCCTCCAGCTCCACGAACAGGCCGAAGTCGGTGACGTTGGTGATCACACCCTTGACCAGGGTGCCCACCCGGTACTTGTGGGGGATCTCCTCCCAGGGGTCGCCTTCCAGTTGCTTGATGCCCAGGGAGAAGCGCTCGTTCTCGCGGTCGATGTTCAAAACGATGGCCTGCACCTCGTCGCCCTTTTTGTAGAGTTCGCCGGGGTGCTTGATGCGCTTGGTCCAGGAGATGTCGGAGATATGCACCAAGCCGTCGATGCCTTCGTCGATGCCGATAAACAGGCCGAAGTCGGTGATGTTTTTGATGCGTCCCTCGATGGTGGTGCCCACCGGGTATTTTTCGGCGATGACGTCCCAGGGGTTGGGCTCCACCTGCTTCATGCCCAGGGAGATGCGCTTGGCCTCCGGATTGATGGATAAGACCACCGCCTCCACGGTGTCGCCTACGCTGACGATCTTGGAGGGATGACGTACCTTGCGGGTCCAGGACATCTCGCTGACGTGGATCAGGCCCTCAATGCCCTCCTCCACCTCCACGAAGGCGCCATAGTCGGCCAGGCTCACCACCTTGCCGATGATGCGGGTGCCCACGGGATAGCTCTCGGCGGCCTGGGACCAGGGGTCTTCCTTGAGTTGCTTGAGGCCCAGGCTGACCCGCTCGCGCTCCCGGTCGAAGTTGAGCACCTTGACCGTGATCTCGTCGCCGATGTTGAACATCTCCGAGGGGTGGCCCACCCGGCCCCAGCTCATGTCGGTGATGTGCAAGAGACCGTCGATGCCGCCCAGGTCCACGAAGACGCCGTAGTCGGTGATGTTTTTGACCACGCCGTCCATCACGCGGTCCTCTTCCAGGACTTTGAGGGTCTCGCTCTTTTTGGTCTCGCGCTCCTGCTCCAGGAGCACCCGGCGGCTCAGGACGATGTTGGAGCGCTTCTTGTTGAATTTGAGAATCTTGAAATCAAAGGTCTGGCCGATCAGGGAGTCCAGGTTCCGCACCGGCCTGAGGTCCACCTGGGAGCCAGGCAAAAAGGCATTCACCCCGATGTCCACGCTCATGCCGCCCTTGACCCGGCCCACGATGGTGCCCGATATTACGCCGTCGGAGTTGTACACCCGGCTGATCTCGTCCCAGACCTTGATCTTGGCGGCTTTTTCCTTGGAAAGGATGATGGTGCCGTCTTCGTCTTCGGAGCGCACCAAAAGCACGTCCACCTGGCTGCCCACCTCGGCCTGAATCACGCCGTCAGCGTCGCGGAACTCGTTTATGTTGATCTGACCTTCAGACTTGTAGCCGATGTCCACCACCGCGTAATCGTTTTCCACCGCCACGATGGTGCCCCGGGCCACCTCGCCCTCCTGGATGGTGGAAAATGACTGCTCGTAAGCCTTTTCCAGTTCCTCGGGCGAGAGGTCCGCGTCCGGGTCCACAGCCGGCTCTTGCTGGGCAACCGTCTCGGCTGGCGCCTCGGCGGGTGTCTCCTCTGGCGCCGCTTCTTCTGCCTGAGCGGGGGCCTCTTCAGTTGCCTGGCTGCTGGTTTCCTCGGGGGCGGGGGCGGTTTCGCTGGTCTCGGTCGAGGTTTCGGCCTCAGGGGCTTCGGGCGCCGCCTGGTCCTTGGTAAGATCGTTTTCGGCCATGGTTTTTTCGCTTCAACTCCCTGTGGTTTAAAGATAGCAAGGCGCCGGACAGGGCTATTCCGGACCCGCTTGTTCCAAAGTTAGATTTTCTACCAGACTTTTCTGGGTTTTACAAGGTTCTTCTGATAGGTTACAGCCCTTGGCGCACTCTTGTCACCTGTTGATAGAGGTGCTCCACCACCTGTCCGAAACTCAGGTGGGAAGTGTCCACGATCTCGGCATCGGCCGCCGGCCGCAGAGGGCTTATGGCTCGTTCTTCGTCTCGTTGGTCCCGCTTTTCCAGGTCAGCCAAAACCTCATCAAATTCAACCTGCTGGCCGGCCTGACTCAACTCCAGCCAGCGCCGCCGGGCCCTCTCGCCCTGGCTGGCGGTCAAAAAGAACTTGGCCTCGGCGTCGGGAAACACCACGGTGCCCATGTCGCGGCCTTCGGCCACCAGGTCGCCGGCCCGGCCGGCGGAGCGTTGCAACTCCAAGAGCTTGGTCCGCACCGCCGGCTGGGAGGAAAGTTGGCTGGCCAACTGGGAGATGTGCTCGTTGCGGATAAAGGGCTCCACGTCACGGCCCTGCAACAGCACCTGAAAGCTATGGGGACCAGGCTGGGCTTTGATGTCCACCCCAGGCAGCCAGGCGGCCACCGCTTCGGGATCAACCGCCTCCA
The DNA here is from genome assembly GCA_028277825.1 of Desulfarculaceae bacterium. Classification (GTDB taxonomy): domain Bacteria; phylum Desulfobacterota; class Desulfarculia; order Desulfarculales; family Desulfarculaceae; genus Desulfoferula. The sequence goes on along the minus strand of JANQFN010000556.1, from coordinate 11,640 downwards.
CCTGGTCCCAGGAGGCGGCCAGGGCCACCGCCCGGTAGAGCGCGCCGGTGTCCAGAAAGGCAAAGCCGAGCCTATCGGCCAGGGCCCGGCTCACGGTGGACTTGCCCGCGCCCCCCGGTCCGTCCACCGTCACCACCATCCGGCCTAGCCCTCCCCCAGGATGGCTTCCAGCTCGCCGGTAAAGCGGGCGTTTTCCCCGGGCAGGCCCACGCTGATGCGCAGGTATTCCGGCAGATCATAGGAGGCCATCTTGCGCACGATCACGCCGCGCTGGAGCAGTTCATCAGCCACCGTCGAGGCCTGCGGCCCCACCCGGAGCAACACGAAGTTGGCCTGGCTGGGCACGTACTCCAGGCCCAGGCGATCGAAGCAGGCGTAAAAATCCTTCAGCCCCTGCCAGGTAAGCTCCAGGGTTTTTTGCAGATACTCTTCATCCTCAAGGGCGGCCACGCCCGCGGCCTGGGCCGGGATGGAGGTGTTGAAGGGCTGGCGCACCCGGTGCAATAGCTGGGCCACCTTCAGGGGGGCCAGGCCGTAGCCGATACGCAGGCCGGCCAGGCCGTAGGTCTTGGAAAAGGTGCGCATCACCACCAGCGGCGTGGAGTGTTCCAAAAAGTCAGGGCCCTGTGCCACTTGGGGATCGCTGGCGAACTCGATGTAGGCCTCGTCCAGGACCACCACCACCTCCGGGGGCACCTGGTCCATGAAGGCCGCGAATTCCTCTGCCGAAAAGGCGGTGCCCGCCGGGTTGTCCGGATTGTTGACAAAGATCAGGCGGGTGCGCTCTCCGATGGCGGCCAGCATGGCCTCCAGGTCCAGGCGGAAGTTTTTTAGCGGGGTTTCGATCAACTGGCCGCCGGCCACCTGCATCAGCTTGGAGTACATCAAAAAGGAAGGCGCCGCGGCCAGGGCCTGGTCGCCCGGGCGGATAAAGGCCCGGCAGAGGAACTCGATGATTTCGTTGCTGCCGTTGCCCAGAATGATCTGCTCCTGGGCCAGGTTGAATTTCGCGGCCAAGGCCTGGCGCAAATCAAAGCCAGCCCCGTCCGGATAGCGGTTCAGTCCGGCCAAACAGCGGCTGATCGCTTCAACCGCCTTGGGCGAGGGGCCCAGGGGGTTTTCGTTGCTGGCCAGCTTGATGGCGCCGCTGATGCCCAGCTCGCGCTCCAGCTCCTCTATGGGTTTGCCCGGCTTGTAGGGCACCAGAGACTCGATCTCCGGCGCCACGGGCGGCAGTTTGCGCTTCACGTCATTTGCCCTTTGATCATTAAGTTTGTTTCTTCCCGGCCCCCTAAGTCCGCCTGGCCGCCAGGGGCGGGGAACCGGAAAAACCTACCCCCACCCTTGGGGAGTGTCAAGCCAAGGGGCCGCCCGGCTTACAAGCGCTGGAAATGGGAGTTGGTGGGGCCTTCCAGCAGTTGCAGCGAATCCACCTCCACTGCCACGACCCGCACGGCCGGGTCCTGGGCAATACCCTTCAGGTGGGGATGAGCCTTCACGAATCGTTCCTTGATCTCCTGGGCCTCTCCGATGGGGTCCAGGGGTGAGCAGACACCGCTGACGCTCAACGCCCGGACTTCTTCCGGAGAGTCCTGCCCGGTGCGGTCGTCGATCATGAGGCTCACCTTGGGATTTTGGCTCAGGTTGCGGAATTTCTTGGTCTCGGTGGAGGTGAGCAGATACAGGCGGCAGCCGTCCTCCGAAGCCATATAGGCCATCAGGGATACATGGGGCTGGCCGCCGGACACGGTGGCCAAAACGCACATGTCGTTTTCCTGGATCAGGGCCAGCATTTTTTCCAAAGAGGCACTCATGATCTCTCCCAGTCAAAGGATAGGTCATCCTCGGCCTGATAGGGCCGGTTGGCGATCTCCACGAAGGTCAGCGGCTCAATGGCCTCAAAGCGGTGGGCCACCCCCGGCGGAATGCGCACCCGGTCGCCCTCAAGCAACTCCATGACCAGGCGCTCACCGCTGGCCGAACAGACGAACTCCGCCTGGCAGCGGCCGGCAGCCACGTAGAACCATTCGGTCTTTTCATGGTGATGGTGGCCGCCGCGAAAGCCGGTGCCCGGCTCAAGGTGCAGCAGGCTCACCTTTTGGGCCAACACCCCGTCAAGGATGAGGTGCACCCGGCCGCGATCGTCCTGGGCGCGCTTTTCCACCTTGAACTCAGGGCTTAAGCCCAAGTGCACCTTGTCCAGGCGCTGGGCCAGGGACGGCAACTCATCGCCCTGCTCGGCGTCGACCCGGCGCAGGCGCTCCTGCTCGGCTGAAGGCAAGGGCCTTGCCCCGCCCAGTTGCCCGGCGGCCAAGAGGGTCCGGGCCGCCTGCTCCACCAGCTCGGTGAACATCAGGACCTCTTCCAATTCGCGGCCCAAACAGAGGCTACCGTGATGGGCCAGGAGCAGGGCCCGGTGCTCTTTGATGAACGGCTCGGCCGCGGCCGCGTTGTCCTGGCTGGAGGGAGCGGCATAGGGCACCGTGGGCACCGCGCCCAGATGATAGAGCATTTCGGGTAGGCCAGTGCAGTCCAGCTGGCGGCCGGCCAGGCTCAGGGCGGTGGCCGCGGTGGGATGGGCGTGCAGCACCGCTCCGACCTCGGGACGCAGGCGATAGGCTGCCAGGTGCAAAGGCAGCTCGCCGCTGGGCTTGCCTGCGCCGGCCAGCACCTCACCGGACAGGCTCACCTGCACCAGGTCCTCCGGCGTGAGCAGGGCCTTGGAGCGTCCGCTGGGGGTAATGAGAATGCGCTCATCATCCAGGCGCGCCGAAAGGTTGCCCTGGCCGCCGGCCAGATAACCCCGCTGCCAGCCCAGGCGGCAGATTTCGATCATATCGGCGGCCAGTTGCTCAGGCCCCACCACCGCCCTCCCCGGCCTCCCCGCCAGCCGGCTCCTCCGGTTCCACTGGATGCCCGCCCTCGGCCTGCAGACGGACCAGCTCTTCCAGGGCCGATTCCAACAACTCCAGGCGCTCGCTCAGCGGCTTGGCCTTGTCCACGAACAGGTAATAGCGGCCCTTGAACCAGCACAACCCGCTCTTCAGACGCAGGCCGGCGAAGCTGAGCTTTTCATAAGCCAGCACCACTCCCTCATCTTTGATCCGGGCCTCCAACTCGGCCAGACGCTCTTTGCCCCTTTTTTTGGCGCTCACCTCACTCCTCTTTGTCCGCTGCGGTTGCCAGTGCCAGTGCCTCCAGATAGTCCCTCAGGGCGGGTCGTAAATAGACCCCATCCAGTTCCAGGCCTAAAAGGGCCCGGCCCAACTGACGGCAGCGCCCGGCCAGCCCCTGCCGCCGTTCCACGAAGATGACCTGCCGGTCCCCCAGCCGGCACAGGCCGCCGCGCACCTGGTACTCCTCGTCGTCGCTCAAGCGCTCCAAGCGCACCGCCACGCCCAGGCTGGCGGCCACCTCGCCCAGCAAAAACCATAGGCGTTCATCATCCATGGAAACGAAGGTCAGCGCAAGGGCAGCAGGAAGGGCGCCACTATCTTGCGTTGCTTCTCCCAGGAGCGGGCCTGGGCCCGGGCCTGGGCCAGGGTGGGATAGGTCCCCACGCAGACCCGGTTCCAGATGCCCTTGGCCCCCAGGTCCACCCGCGCCACCGTGGGCTCCAGCCCCATGGCGCGAAGCTCCGAGGCGTATAGCTCGGCCACGCCCAGATCGCGGAAAGAGGCCGCGCACACCTGCCAGCCCTTGATGCCCGAATGCCTCACCGGCCGGGGCGGCGCGGTGCTGGTGGTGGTTGTGCTGCTGGTGCTGCTGGTGGTCGTGGTGGTAGTGGTACTCGTGCTGGTGGTGGAACTGCTGGTGCTGCTGGTGGTCGTGGTGGTGGTCAGCTCCTCCTGAGAGATGACATGGCGCTGGGCCTGGCGGGGCGGAGGCGATTTCGGGGCTTGGCGCTGCTCCACCCTGCCCTTGGAGCCCAACAGAGAGGTCAGCCACTGCCCGGCCGGCAGGGGCGAGTTCCACAGAGCGGCTATCACAAAGGCCAGCAGGCAGGCCAAGAACAGCACCGTGAGCCAGACGAAGCGCCGCCGGTAGTCGTACCAAAGCCGGGGCAGTCCTGGGTTGGCCGCCTTGCGGGTCAAATAGCGGTACAAAAAGAACAGGGCGCCGGCCAGATAAAGCACGGTTCCCAGCAAAAGCGCTAACAACAATAACGGCGGCATCAGCCCATGACCCCACAACCAAAAGTTGTCTCAAGCTAGCACGGACAACGACAAACAGGCAACCCTGGGGCCTTGCCCGCCGCCAACCGGGTTGCCTCCGCATGCCCGCCGGTGCTTGACAAACCCGGCGGCGGTTGCAGATGATGGGGCTGTTCATTGTTCAGCCAGGAGAACGCCATGGCCGCGAGCAGCGGATACCGGGCCCCTTCCGTGGGGAGGGCGCTCAAAATATTGGAATTGGTTGCCGAGAGCCAGCAGGGCCTGGGCATCAGCGAACTATCCCGCCGCCTGAAAATAAGCAAGGGAACCGTGTTCGGCCTGTGCAACCAACTGGAGGCCAGCGGCGCCCTCACCCGCGACGCCGCCAGCAAGCGCTACGGCCTGGGCCCCCTGGTGGCCACCCTGGCCCGGCGCGGTTTTGCCCAGGCCGCCTTGAAGGATGCCGCCGCCCCGGAGATGACCAGGCTGTGCGGCCTGCTGGACGAGTCGGTGTTCCTGGGGGTCATGGGCCGTAACGAGATCATGGTGTTGGAGGCCCGGCAGCCCCCGGAAAGCATCAGCATCTCCGCCGGCCCGGGCACCCGCCTGCCGCTGTTGGCCGGCGCGGTGGGCAAGGTTTTTCTGGCCGGCCTGCCCCCGGCTCAGGTGGAGGAAATTCTGGCCAGGGGATTGCCGGCCCACACACCGCACTCGGTGACCGACCCCGGCCAATACGCCAAGCAGTTGGACCTGGTGCGTAAAGAGGGCTACGCCGTGGAACAGGACGAGTTCCTCAGGGGCCTGTGGGGGGTGGCCGCCTCTCTGGGGGTGTCCGGCGGCCTGCCCGCGGCGCTTTACGTGGTGGGCTTCAGCGGTTCTTTGCAGCCGGGGCGTCTGGAGCAGGTGGCTGCCGAGGTTTTGGCTTCAGCCCGCCGCATCCAAAAAAACCTGGCTTGATCAACAAATGCCCCAGTCTCGCGTTATAAGCATCATTGTCCCCGCCACGGTCCGACCGGAAAAAATAAAGAGAAAGAGCAGGTAAAGTCAAAACCTCAGTTCCGTGCCACGGATCGCCAAATTCGGGCGGCTGGGGCGGTGGGACCGCTCCGCGAACCATGAATGGTTGCCGAGCAAAGTGACCGGGCGCTGTCCAGAGGCATCCCGCTGCAAACGCGGCTGTTAGGGCGCCTTTGATTGCGGCGCCGGAACCCGCCCCCTTCCCGAACCTCTTTTCTCCTCTTGTCTTTTCCCGGGGAATTTAACCAGTGCGGGTTCGACCGCTCACCCGGAACCAGGGGCCGTCCACCCGCTGGCTCCGGCAGGCCGGGCAGCGCCCGGGGGCGTCCAAACGGGTGCGTTTCTTGAACCAATAGCCGCAGTCGCGGCACTGGGCGGGAGTCACCTGCAGCCGGTTTTTGAGCGAGCGCCGCACATGCTCCAGATGGGATTCCACCTCAGCGGGGGTCAGGGCCAGATCCTCAGCCAGGACCCGGGCGCTCAACTCCTCTCGCTCCAGGATGGCGATGATGCTCTGGCGGATGGTGGGGCTCAACTGCATGGCCCCCGGAGGAAGGTGACCCCGGCCGTGCATCCCGCGTTGCGCCCTCCTCCAAGGAAGCTGTGAAGCACGGGGTTTGTTACCAGATCGCTCCGCGACACGCGCCGCATCGCTTACCGCTGCTTCCTCCCGGATCTGACGGGGTTCACGACCGCGCGTCACGCGGTGTCCGGTCAAATCCCGGGATCACGAGTACTTCCAAGGGGCCGGGCTCTCGGCGGGCCTTCAACCCCGCGAAAGCGGCTTTCGGGTGCAGGGCACCGCTAGCTCCCCGTCTAGCACGACCGGGGTCGATGTCAACTATACCGCAAAATAATAGGCCCCACCGCTGGTTTAATGCGGGGGGCACTATGAATAAAGTCAGTCTGGAATTGATCGAAAAGCCGGCGGCTTGTTCTTAATCCACCGTGTCGACGCGTTCCTTTAGTTCCTTGCCCACTTTGAAGAAGGGCAACTTCTTGCGTCCCACTTCTATGATCTCACCCGTCTTGGGGTTGCGGCCCTGATAACCGTCGTAGTCCTTGACCTTGAAACTGCCAAAGCCTCTAATCTCCACCCGGTCTCCGCGAATGAGAGCTTCTTCCACGGAACCGAACATGGTGTTGATCACCATCTCCGCTTTTTTGATGGTAAGGCCCTCGGCCTTGGCCAACGCCTCTATGAGCTGCGATTTGTTCATGGACGGGCACTCCTTGCCAACGGTCTAGCAATTAGCTTTGCCTAGCGATTGTATGCAGTTGGATGAATTATGTCAAGCGCCTTCACCCCTTCGGCGGACCCGAATGCTCTCCAGGGTGAGTCACGCTACCCTCTTCATGCCTAAAAGAACCCGCCCCCTTATGTCAAGCCTTTTTGTAAATTATTTTCATAACTAGGCCATCTAGAGCCTGTGGGGGAACAAGTTTCTATCAACGGCTTCATCCCCACCCAACAATTGCCGGGCTTATCCCTTGAAAGTTTACAGCCATACAAGTATTTGTTATTTTTAAAAAATATCCACTGACTCCTGAACAGTAGCTTCCCGGAGGTTGGGGTCCCGCTGGGTAGTACAGGAAGGAAGCTCCCGAAATTCGGGCAAAAAGCTTGTGGCGCCCACCGGCCTTGCCCTAAACTGTCTGGGAAGCCGGCGGGAGGCAACAGGCGCCACCCAGGCATGGTGTTCACGCCCGTGGAAAGAGATTATTTGATGAAATTTTTTTCTTCCAGACCGTCCATCTGCCTGACCTTTTGCCTCATCTGCGTCCTGTTTTCGCCCCTGGTCACCGCAGCCGGCGCATCCCAAATACCCCAGGACAGCATCTACCAGAAGGTCTACAGCGAACGCCGCTTCAATGTCTCGCCCCGGGAATTCAACTTCCTGGTGGACAACCTGGTGGGAGTGCTGGCCATTGCCAGCCAGCCGGCCTTCCGAGAAAAACACATGCTGTTTTCCGGCCTCAAGCTGGACGGCATCAGCGGTCAGCCGGACGACTTCACCATAAAGGTGCAGCAACATCAAGCCCGGGTGGTGATGGACCGGCCGGCGGAAAAAGAGATCCTCTACCAGGCCGATATCAAGCTGGAGAAATTCAAGCTGAGCATCACCGGGCAGCTTTGGGCCCTCATGAAGCTCAAATACGACGACCCAACGGCCCAGGGACTCAACCTGGACATCACCGTGGCCTTCAAACCCTCCTCGGCCATCCTGGGCACGGCGCTCAAACCGCTGTTGGGCGCCTTTGAAAAAGAGATGGACCGCATAACCAGCCGCTTGTTCCTGTTGGCTGATGACTTCCTTAAGGTCTACCAGGCCGAGCTGGCCGACAGCTTCAGCCAAAGCGCCCTATTGGCCCGGGCCGCGGAGCTTATCCAAAAAAACAAAACCCTGCAGGCCAAACTGGAGCGCCGGCAAATGGGCGGCGCCGGCGGAGGCGATGAGGCGAAGGAGGGCTGGAGCGGCGGCGTTGGCTGGGTCGCCGGGCTGGCGGCCTGCTTGCTCGGTGGCGGGCTGTTGGGCCTCTGGCTGGGGCGGCGCGGCGGCAAGGGCGCCAAGAAGCGCACCCTTTTGCGCCTGTTGCGCGAACAGGAGGCCAGGGACAGCCGCCTGGAAGAGGCCCTGGCTCAGCACCGGGCCACCGGGCTCACCCTGGAGGAGCATTTGGACGAGGCCTCCTTGCAGCGGGCCGAATTGAAACGCCGGGCCCGGGAACTGGCCGAGGACGCCGATGAGGCCTAGGGACACCGGCGCAAAACCGCCGCCGGCGCGGAGCGCAGAAGCCTGATGGCCGGCGGCCTGCGCCAGCTCCTGGCCCTGCCCGCCACCCGGGGCCTGGATCTGGACGATCCCCGCACCACCGAGCTACGGCGGCGGATCATCCAGGACAAGCCCTTTTTGCGCGCCCTGTACGCGGAGCACTACCGCGAGTTCATGGCAGCCCAAGGCCGGGCCCCGGCCGGGCCCTGTCTGGAGGTGGGCTCCGGGGCGGGCTTTTTAAGGGAAATGCTGCCCCAGGTGATCACCTCGGACGTGTTTATGGTGCCGGGCCTGGATCTGGTGCTGGACGCCCAGAAGATGCCTTTTGGGGACAGCAGCCTGGCGTGCATATTTTTGCTGGACGTGCTGCACCATATTCCAAAGCCGCTGGAGTTTTTGCAAGAAGCGGCCCGCTGCCTGATGCCCGGCGGACGGGTGCTGATGATCGAGCCGGCGCACACCGCCTTTTCGCGGCTGATCTACACCCACCTGCACCACGAGCCCTTTGAGCCGGGGGCGGGCTGGGAGCTGACTCAAGGCGGGCCCCTGTCCGGCTCCAACCAGGCCCTGGCCTGGGTACTGTTTTGCCGCGACCGGGAACAGGTCATGGCACAAGTGCCGCAGTTTGAGATCGCACAGATCCAATTGCACACGCCCTTTGCCTATCTGCTCTCGGGCGGGGTATCCTTGCGGTCTCTGTTACCCGGCCCGGCCTATGGACCGCTCAGGGCATTGGAGAGGCTTTTGGCCCCGGTCAACCGCTGGCTGGCCATGTTCATGACCGTGGAGTTGGTTAAGCGGGACACATAATCAGCGGCGTTAAAGCGCCGGAATCAGCCTAGGGGAATCAGTTGGCAAACAAACCAAACCAGGTATTCGGCGATCCCGAGCGGGAAAGCCACCTAAACTACACCATACGCCGCATCGCCAGTTGGGCGGCCATCGCCAGCCGCCACAGCGACGACCCCAGCGGCGGACGTGCCTACCGCCGGCGCCTGGTGGAGGTGTACCAAAACCTGATCAGTCCGGGGCAAAGGGTGCTGGAGGTGGGCTGCGGCACCGGCGACCTGCTGGCCGCGCTGGAGCCCTCTTACGGAGTGGGGGTGGATTTCTGCCCGGAGATGCTGTCTCTGGCCCGCACCCGCCACCCGGAGCTGGAATTCATCCTGGCCGACGCCCACGAGCTGGAGCTGGACCAGACTTTTGACTACATCATCCTTTCGGACCTGTTGAACGACGTGTGGGACGCCCAAGTGGTCTTCCAGCGCCTGGCGCCGCTGTGTCATGGGCGCACCCGCATCGTGATCAACAACTACTCCCGGCTCTGGGGCCCCGTCTTGTCCCTGGCCCGGCTGTTGGGCCTGGCCCGGCGCAACCTGCCCCAGAACTGGTTCACGGTGCCTGACACCGCCAACCTCCTGGACCTGGGCGGCTTCGAAGTAATCCGCGCCTGGCCGGTTATCATCTGGCCCCTGGCGGGACGGCCGCTGAAGTGGCTGTGCAACCGGGTGCTGGTCAGGCTGTGGCCCTTCAGGCACCTGGCCGCGGCCAACATGCTCCTGGCCCGGCCCGCGCCAGAGGCCCCGCCGGAGCCCGAGCCCACGGTGTCAGTGATCATCCCGGCGCGCAACGAGGCGGGCAACATCGAGCAACTCATGCGACGCACCCCGGAGATGGGCGGGGGCACGGAGATCATCTTCGTGGAGGGTCATTCCTCGGACGACACCTGGGCCGAGATCCAACGGGTGCTGGCCGCCTATCCCGACCGCGACGCCAAGGCCTTCCAGCAGAGCGGCAAGGGCAAGGGCGACGCGGTACGTCTGGGCTTCAAGGAGGCCAGCGGTGACATCCTCATGATCCTAGACGCGGACATCTCGGTGCCCCCGGAGTACATGCCCCGCTTCTACCAGGCTCTGGTCAGCGGCCGGGGGGAGTACATCAACGGGGTGCGCCTGGTCTATCCCATGGAGCAAAAGGCCATGCGCCCCATCAACCTGATGGGCAACAAGTTTTTCAGCGTGGCCTTCTCCTGGGTGCTGGAGCAGCCCATAAAGGACACCCTCTGCGGCACCAAGGTCATGTACAAAAGCGATTACGAGCGCATCGCGGCCAACCGGGCCTACTTCGGTGAGTTCGACCCCTTCGGCGACTTTGACCTGATCTTCGGTGCGGCCAAACAGAACATGAAGATGGTGGATCTGCCCATCCGCTACCGCGAGCGCACCTACGGCGACACCAATATCTCCCGCTGGAGCCACGGCTGGCTCCTGTTGAAGATGCTCTGGGTGGGCCTGAAAAAGCTCAAGTTCGTCTAGGCGAAAGGGGACGGCGAACCGGAAATGACGACGAGGGGCGGTAAAAGCGGACTGGCTCTGAGCCTGTGGGCCATGCCTCTGCTGGTGCTTTTGGCCGCGGCCTATTTTGCCGTGTCCCGGGCCTATCCCTATTATTTTTTATGGGACATGGACCTGGTGGTGGGCCTGGACTGCCTTTTGATCGGCAGCGGCCTGTTGCCCGACCACATCCACCACACCGGCTTCGGCATGTACATGCTGATGTCCTGGCTGCACCTGGCGGCCTATGCCTGGGGCCTGGTCTCGCTTTTGAACCTGGAGCAGATGGCCACCGCACTCAACCCCCTGGCCGGCCTGGCCGAACTGATCGATTTCTTAAGACGCCTGAGCCCCCTGGCCTGTCTGGGTCTGGTGCTGCTGCTCTGGGCCGGCCTGCGGGTGATGCTCCGGCCCGGCCTGGTCATGGGCCTGTTGGCCCTGGCGGTGCTGGGCCTGGAGCAATCCCAGATCTACCAGGCCGCCCTGGCGCGCACCGAACTCTACAGCCTCTTGTTCTGGGCGGGTTCGGTGCTCTGCTTGGCCCTGGCCGCCCGGGCCCGGGGCGGTCCCCGTCTGGCTTGGCTGGCCGCCTCCGGCCTGTTGACGGGCCTGACCCTGTTGACCAAGGTGCAGTCCGCCTTTTATTTGGCCGCCGCCCCCTTGATCTTTCTTTTGGCGGGACTAGCGCAAAGCGGTGATTGGAGCCGGATGCTGCCCACCCCCTCCCGGCGCGGAGCCTGGCTGGCCCTGGCCCTGGCCGTTTTCAACCTGGCCGTGTTCGGGCTGTTGTTGTGGCGGGCCCTGCCCCTGCCCATCCCCGAGGGCATGGGCGCCTTCATGTTCCGCTTCGAGGTGGGGCTGACCGGACGCGCCCTGTTGGTGCTGGCCCTTTTGATCGGCCTGGCCGGCTGGCAATTGATCGGCCTGCTGCTCAACAAGACCGCCTCGCGCTACTACGCCTCAGCCTGCGGGCTCTCCTGGCTGCTCTTGGGCTTCATGGCCGCCTTTGGCCTGCACTTTCTGGTGTTGGGCGATCCCAGCCAGGCCTGGCGCTGGCTGCTCTTGGATTTCAAGATGGCCTTCTTGCGCGAGGGCTTCCAACTTGCCCTGTTGAAGCACCGCTGGGACCTGATCGCCTACGCCTGGCTCCCGGTCAGCGTACACCTGGTTGCCCTGGCCCTTTTGGCCTGGGCCGCGGCCCGGCGCTACAACCGCACCCTGAATGCAACTGTGCTGGTGGCCCTGCTGCTCAGCGCCCTGGCCTTGGCCGGCGTGTTGTTTTCCGACCGCTTCATCCTGCGCGATTTGATCTGGGTGGAGACCATGCTCAATTTCCTGAGCCTGGCCTACCTGCTGATACTG
>JANQFN010000512.1 GCA_028277825.1 Desulfarculaceae bacterium | reverse complement strand
CTGTACACTGATAGCGTAGACGTTTTTTTCATAACACACCGATAAATGCTACCCGCATCGCCAATGCCGTCCAACCTTCGTGAAATATCCGGGCTAGACGGGAGAATCAATTTTTTTCCCTGGCCCGGACCTCGGCAGCGGCGCCGGGCTTGTGCTGGATCATGTCCGCGGGCAGGTCTAACATGCCCCGTGATAATAGCATCTTCTGCACGCTGCCCGCCTGAAGCTCTTGGCGCAGCACCTGTACGGCCGCCTCCAGGTCGATGCAATCGCCGCAGGTGAAGATGTCCACCGCCGCGTAACCGTATTCCGGCCAGGTGTGCACTGAAAAGTGCGATTCGGCAATGATGATCACTCCGCTGACGCCGTGGGGGGCAAACTGGTGAAAAAAGGGCTTGATCAGGGTGGCGCCCGAGGCCACGACCGCCCGGGTCAGGGCCCGTTCCACCCGGCTGGGGTCGTCCAGCAGGGCGGCGGGGCATTCGTGCAGTTCCAGGATGAGATGACTGCCAAGGGATTTCAATAATATCCTCCACCCTGGTGCTTGGCGGAAGCGCGGCGCCGGCTTGCCAGGCCGCCCCCGGCCGGGCCAGCCCCCAAAGGGTTTGGCCGGCCGCCTGCAAGGTCTCTCAATAGCGGAGAGGGCACTATCTAAACTTTTTTGGCGGGCCTAGTCAAGGCCCCAGTGCGCGGCCCTGGCAAGGCCCCCAAATTGGCCGGTATATTTAAATGTCCGAACAGCTTGACTTATTGCCATCTCAGGCACTACTATTAGTTAACTAAAGCACCATTTTGAGGAGTCGCGAGCAATGACCTTGACCAAAGCGGACATTGTGGCTCAGGTGTACGCCCAAGGGAAGTTGACCAAAGCCGAGGCCGCCGCGGCGGTGGAAAGAGGGTTGGACCTCGTCAAGGACGCCCTCTCGCTGGGCGAAGAGGTGCTGGTCAGCGGATTTGGCAAGTGGTCGGTGCGCCAGAAGGCCGAGCGCCGGGGCCGCAACCCCCAAACCGGCGAGCCCCTGATTCTGCCGCCGCGCAAGGTGGTTACCTTCAGGCCTTCCCGGGTGCTCAAGGCCAAAGTGCAGGCCCAACTCAAGGCGGAGACCGCCGGCGGCGGCGCTCCGGAGCCGGAGCCCAAGAAACCCGGCGGCAAGGTGATCCGGCCCGGGTACTTCTAGGACCCGCGGCGCCGGTGGAGCCACCATGGCCCCCCTGGCCGTACTGAGTGACCTGCACGCCAACCTCGGCGCCCTGCGGGCGGTGAGCGAGGACCTGGAGCGCCGGGGCCTGGGGCACCGGGTGCTGGTTTTGGGTGACTTGGTGGGCTACCTCACGCGGCCCAACCAGGTGGCTACCTGGGTGGAGCAGCGCGGCTGGCAGAGCCTGGCCGGCAACTATGACCGCGCGGTGCTGGCCGGCGGTAATCCTGGTATTGAACCCCCGTACGGGGGTTCATTCCCCGCGGCTTGCCGCGCTATAAAGCTGAATTTTCCTCTTAATACCCCGCTGCTTGCGGCGGGGTTGTTTATTTCTCAAGCCTGGCATCGGTCCGGAACCCCGGGCCGTTTTCTCTTGGACCGAACAGCGGGTCAATCAGCGACCCCGCGCCTTTTTGGCCGGGCTCCCCCCTGAAATCACCCTGGAGCAAGAAGGCGCCCGGCTGCTGGCGTTGCACGGCAGCCCGACCAGCATCCGCCAGTACGTGTATCCCGATCACCCCGAAGCAGAGCTGGCCGCCTGGCTGGCGGAGGCTGGCGCCCGGGTGCTCTGCCTGGGCCACACCCACGTGCCCTTCGTGCGCCGGGTGGGCCACGGTCTGGTGGTCAACCCGGGCAGCGTGGGCAAGTCCAAGGACGGCGACCCCCGCGCCTCCTATGCCATCATCGAACTGGGCCCCCGGCCCCGGGCCGAGATCGTGCGCCTGGAGTGGAACATCGAAGCCGAGGCCCAGCGCCTGGAAGAAGCCGGCCTGGGCTGGCGGGTGGCGCGGCTCAGGGAGGGAACCTGAGTAAGATGAAGAAAAGAGCTGTTAAAAAGTGAAAAACAGGTCCCCCTTGCGGCGTCGGGGCTGAGCCCGCCCCCGCGCATCCAGCTACCGCCCGGCAGGCGGGTTATCGGCCGGGCTCTTGTTGTGTTACCCGCTCGTTTACCGGTGACACCTGCCCAGCCGGCCTACCTAATCATCGGAGACGCAGGAACCTGCCTTCCCGGCCAGCCGATCTTTTCCTTTACCCAACTCTTTTTCTTCCGTCCTCGGCCCTGCCCATCATCCCACCGCCACTCGGCTCTGATCTGCGGTATACTCCCGGCCAGAGGTGCGTGAGATTGCCCAAACCCATAGTCAGCTATCACACCGGCCTGCAGGCGGAGGTCAACCTGGCCCTGATCAGCCAGCGGCCCCTGGAGCGCTCCGACGCCCTGGCCCTTATCGGGGCCGGCGCGGTGCTCTTGCCCCAGGCCTGCCGGCCTGACCTCTGGGCCCTGGCCGCGGCCTGCGGGGCGCCGCTTTTCCCCCGGCCGGCGGCGCACTTGAGCCTGGACGGCAAGGTGGGCAACCGGCGGCTCTTCTCCGGCCTGGGCCTGCCCCAGCCCCAGAGCGTGGAGTTCGCCTCCCTGGAGCGGGCCGTGGCGGCCTGGCAAGGCGGCCACCCGGCGGTGCGCGGCCTGGGCGCGCCCCTGGTGGCCAAGGGCGCCGGCGACGGCATGGGCCGGAACGTGTTCCTGGTGCGGGACTCGGACGAGCTGGCCGCCCTGGCCGGCCGCCTGGAGACCGGCTGTGTGCACGGCCCGGCGGGCCTGATCCTGCAGCGCTATTTGCCCGGGGCCTCGGAGATGCGCGTGGTGCTGTTGGGCACAGACTGCCTGGCATATTGGCACGAGCCCGCACCGGGCGAGTTCCGCGCCAACCTGAGCCAGGGCGGCGGCTGGACCAGCGAGGGCCCGGCTGCCGAGCTTCAGGCGGGCCTGGCCCTGGCCCGGCGGTTGCAGGCCGCGGCGGGCATGGACGTGGCCGGGGTTGACGTGATCTTCCCTCCCGGCGGGGAGGCACTCTTGCTGGAGGTGAACTTCTACTTCGGCCGCCAGGGCCTGGGCGGCAGCGAGAACTACCTGAGCCTGTACCTTCAGTCAGTGCGCGCCTGGCTGAGCGGCCTGGGTCTGGAGCCCAAACGGGTGGGCCTGGCCCAGGGCGACCTGTGAGCGGGCAAGTCTACAGCCTGTGCTCGCCGGGCCAGGGCCTGAGCTGCTTTGCCTGCTGCCCGCCCATCCGCCCACCGGGCTATGACCACGCCGCTCACCGGGGCTCGCTTACCCGGCTGCTTTCGGAGAACACCGCGGCCATCAAGCGCGGCGAATTGCCTCAGGGCGAGATGACCGGCTACTGGTGTCCGGGCCTGGGCTTTTTGGATTCGCGCGGACACCGGGTGGGCTGCCTGCTGCACCCGGCCTTGAACCAAGGCCAGGACCGGCGCGGCCCCACCGGGTACCGGGAAAAGTGCGCCCGGGAGTCCTGCGCCCCGGCCCGGGCCTTTGCCGCCCTGAGCCCCGGGGCCCAGTCCGTGCTCATTGACCTGTGCGCGGGCATGGACTCTTTCACCTTTTCCAGCCCAACGCACAACCCGGTGATGCGGCTGTTGGCCTTTGGTCCAACGGTGGCCGGGGCCGTGGCCGGTTTGGGCCCGGCCAGCCTGGAGGAGCTGCGCGCCTGGTCCTGGCTGGATGAGATCGAACCGGCCCGAGGCTGGCTGTTGGGCCAGGCCCAGGCCGTGTGGGGCGGGGAGGCCCTTCGCGATCCCGGACTGGCCGGGCGCATCGCAGACTTGCACCAACGCGTGGCCGCCGGCTTGGGGCCCGCGCCGCCGCACGATGCCGGCGAACCCCTGGCCGCGTTGTGCGATGAGTGGCAGGCGCGCTATTGGCGCGCTGCCTCCGGTCGCCGGAGGGCTAGGCCCGCTGAGGTTGAGCGCTGGAAGGTGCTGGTGCAGGCGGTGCTGAGGGACTAGGTGTAGATGCTAAAGAGGTTGTTCACACGGAGTCCATCGTAGAGACTGGTGTTTACCAAGACATCGGAATCTACATTTGGAGGACCGCATGAACAACCATCA
>JANQFN010000511.1 GCA_028277825.1 Desulfarculaceae bacterium | reverse complement strand
CGCTGAGTGCGGAGGGCGGGGCCCAGTTGGAGGAATACCTGGGAGGCTTTGCTCTGGATATCTAGATTAGGACCAGCGCCTAGTCGAACTTGAGGCTGAGGCCCGAATCCTTTTTCTTGCCGTTTCGGCCGATGATCACGCTGTCGCTGCCTCCCTTTTGGCGCTTGACGATCAGCTTGTAGCGGTCCTTGGACGGCTCCCTCTTGACCAGGGTCACCCGGTCGCCTTCAGACACGTCCAGGATGTCCAGGTCCATGAAGGGCAGGGGATTGGTGGCCTTGCCCTTGAAGGCGTCCCGGGCCTCATACATGGTGTACTCGATGTCCATGCAGCCCCAGCACATGAGCTTGTCCATGGCCCAGCCGTGGAAGTCCTTATCGGCAAGGGCCGGCCCGCCGGACAAGAACAGGAAGGCGGCGGTCAGCAATACGAGCAGTTTGGCGGCGTTTTTGGACATCACCAACTCCTGAAAAACTTGGCTTCCATCTTGAAAATCGGCTCGCGGGGAGCGCGGGGCGGGCCTGGTACCGGTCCAATTATATACGCGTTGATACTTAATGAGCCAGTGTTGGCGGGCTGAAAGCACTTTTGCATGCCACGAGGGTGGGAAAGAAGCGGGTAAGGATAAAGATGGGGGTGGCGGGTGGCTCGTATTAACCTCGCCAAGGGAAACAGGGTAAGAGATGTAATATTCGGTTCGGTGCAAAACGAACCGCAAGTGGGAAGCGAAAGATTGCCACGGCGCGCCGGAGGGAGTTCGGTTCGGACAGCCCATCCTGCCGACACGTCTCGCAATGACGGCTATTGCTGGATGTTTTGTTTGATCGGATTCTTTCCTTAACCACTCTTATATATTCCTGCTAAATAAAAACGCCGCCAGGACATCCCTGCGGCGCTGTCATTGAGCAGGCTTTTCTTTTTTTAAAAACGCACCGTCAACCGGCCCGGGTTCTCGGCCCGCGCCCGGCCGATGACCGCGGCGATCACCCCCCGTTCCTCCAGCATCTCCACGGCCGACGGCATCCGGGATTGGTCAATGCCCATGAGCATGCCGCCGGAGGTCTGGGCGTCGGCCAAAAGGTCCAGCAGGATCGGGTCGGCCTCTCCCTGGACGCTGATACGGTCCGAGCAGTGCTCCAGGTTGGCGTGGCTGCCCACCGGCACCAGACCCATGGCGGCCATGTCCCGGGCCTCGGCCAGGATGGGCACCGCCGGGGCCTGGATCTCCAGCCCCACCCCGGAGGCGGTGGCCATCTCCAGGGCGTGGCCCAACAGGCCGAAGCCGGTGATGTCGGTGGCCCCGCTCACCCCGCAGGCGGCCATGGCTTCACCGGCCGGGGCGTTGAGCGCGGTCATCACCTCTATGGAGGCCCCCAGGGCGCCGGGGGAGGCCAACCCTGCCTTGAGGGCGGTGGCGATCACGCCGGTGCCCAGGGGTTTGGTCAACACCAGCACCTGGCCCGGCTTGAGTCCGGCGTTGGTCACCAGCTTCTCTGGATGCACCACCCCGGTCACGCTGAGTCCGTATTTTAGCTCCGGGTCCTCCACCGAGTGGCCCCCGGCCAAGGCGCAGCCGGCTTCGTGCACCTTGTCCATGCCTCCGGCCAGGATTTGCTTAAACACCCCGGTGTCCATCTCCTTGACCGGGAAACAGCAGATGTTGAGCGCGGTGATGGGACGGCCGCCCATGGCCCAGACGTCGCTGAGGGCGTTGGCCGCCGCGATCTGCCCGAAAAGGTAGGGGTCGTTGACGATGGGGGTGAAAAAGTCCACGGTCTGGATGAGAGCCAGGTCGTCGCTGAGACGAAACACCCCGGCGTCGTCGGCGGTGTCGGCGCCCACCAACAGATCCGGGTGTTTCTCTTGGGGAAGCCCCTCCAATATTTTTGCCAGGTCGCCCGGACCTATCTTGGCCGCTCAACCGGCGGCCCGGGCCTCCTCGGCCAGCTTGAAATCCCGGCTCACGGGCGGCTCCAAACCGGCGTTTCCATTGCTTGCGTTTGCCTGATTCTTGAAACTACTCATCCATGGCGTCCAGTCCGGCCAGGCACAGGGCGATGAAGGCCTGGGCCGAGGGCGAGTGGGTGCGCTTTTTGCGGGTGACCAGATAGAATTGGCGCTTGAGTTCCAGGCCGCTGACCGGCACCTCCTCCACCACGCCGGCTTTTAGCTCCTCGGTGATGGCCCGGCGGCTCAAGAAACCCAGGCCCACCTCGGCGCGCACCGCCTGCAACAGGGCCATGGTGGAGCCCATCTCGGCCACGATGTCCAAATCGCTCATT
Organism: Desulfarculaceae bacterium; assembly: GCA_028277825.1. GTDB lineage: Bacteria > Desulfobacterota > Desulfarculia > Desulfarculales > Desulfarculaceae > Desulfoferula. Next base: position 13,570 of record JANQFN010000511.1, on the reverse strand, counting down.
TCCACGCCGGCCTCTTTCAGGGCCTTGAGGATGAACATGCGGGTGCCGCTGCCCGGCTCGCGGAAGACCAGGGGCACCTCACCCAGTTGCCCGGCGCTCAAACTTCCCTCAAAAGGATGCCCCGGCCAGGCCACCAGACAGAGTTCGTCGTCCATCAGGGGGGAAAAGCCCAGGCGCTCCTCCTCCAGCGTGGCCCCCACCACGCCGGCCTCCAGATCGCCGTTTAGGACCTGGTCCACCACCTGGCGGGTGTCGCCGATCTTCAAGGTCACCCGCACCTCGGGGTGCAGCAGGCGGAAGCGGCCGATGAAACCGGGCAGCACGTATTGGCCGGGGATGGTGGAGCCACCCACCACCAGATCGCCGCGCAGGCGGCCCAAAAAGGCGTCCATAGCCCGCTGGGACTCGGCCACCAGCTCCAGGATGCGCTTGGCGTAGTCATAGAGCAGGTCCGCGGCCTTGGTGGGCAAAATCTCCCGCCCCAGGCGGTCGAAGAGCTGCACCTCCAATTCCTCTTCCAGGCTCTTGATGTGCCCGCTCACCGTGGGCTGGCTGAGGTAGACCTCTTCGGCCGCACGGGAAAAGGAGCGGCATTCGAATACCTTGGCGAAAACTTCCAAGCGCCGCAGGTCCATATTAACCACCCGTATTATCGGGAATAGCTTTGGATACCTATTAGTTTGGCCAAGGATAACAGGGCGCGAGGGGCGAGTCAAGCACCCTGTGGATGCAGGCCGGACCGGCGGTGGCGCGTGGTAACTACCCGGCCTCAGGTCAGAACTTGCCCCCCCGGGAGCGGAAAATGGACCAAACCAGCCAGAGGCCGATCACCCCGCTGATGATGTAGCCCACCACCCCCAGGGCGGGCAGGCCGAACAGCTTGGGCTCCACCCCGGTGGTGATGATCATGGAAGAACCCACGATCAGGGCGGCCAGGATCAGGCCCACCGTGACCCGGGAGGAGCCCTCCTGCACCGCCCGGGTCAGGGGCTTGAGGCCCTTGACCTCCAGGGCCAGGCCCAGTTGGCCCTTTTCCAACTGGGCCAGGACCCCGCCCAGGCGGCCGGGCAGGTCCTGCAACAGGCGCAGGCTGTCGTTGAGGTTGGCGAACAGCCGCTTGACCAGCACGTCGGGCCGCCAGCGCTCCAGATAGAGGCGCCAGACATAGGGCCGGGCCGACTCCACCGGTTTGTACTCCGGGTCCAGGGAATGGGCCACGCCCTCCAGTTCCAAAAGGGCCTTGTCGGCCAGGGCGTATTGCATGGGCACCGTTAGGTGATGGGCGCGCATGATCTCCATCATCTCCAGGATGATCTTGGCGGTGTCCATGGCGCCGTCTTGGGGAGAATGGGCCACCTCCAGCAAATGGGTCACGTCGCGCTCCAGGGCCGGGTCCGGCCCGCCCGGGGGGGTGACCCCCATGTCGGCCCAGGCCCTGACCACGTTTTTGGCGTCGCGCTGCAGGGTGGCCATCAAAAGGTCGCAGAGCAGGTAGCGGTCGTGATCGGTCAGCCGCCCCACCAGGCCCCAGTCCAGCATGGCCAGGTGGGGCCGGCCCTCATCATCCCGGGTCACCATCAGGTTTCCCGGGTGGGGGTCGGCGTGGAAAAAGCCCTTGAGCAGGATCTGGTCCATCATCACCTGCACCAGATCGGCGCTGAGTTGCTTCTGCTGTCCCTGGTCCAGGTCGGCCTCGCTCAGGCGCTCGCCCCGAACCAGCTCCATGGTCAACACCTCAGGGCGGCACAGCTCCAAATGGGGCGAGGGCACCTGCACCCGGCTGTCTTCGGGCAGTTGGTTAAGGGCGGCCAGCATGTGGCGCGCCTCCAGGGCGAAGTCCAGCTCCTGGTGCAGGGCGCGGTCCATCTCCTTGACCAGGGCGGGCAGATTGTAGGGTTTGGCCGCCTCCAGGTCCTTGTCCAACAGGCGGGCCAGGACGCCCAGAAGCTCCAGGTCGGCCTCGATGGTGCGCACGATGCCGGGCTTGCGCACCTTTACCGCCACCTCTTGGCCGTCCTCAGCCAGGGTGGCCCGGTGCACCTGGGCCAAAGAGGCGCTGGCCAGGCAGTGCTCGTCGAACTGGGCAAACACCTGGGGCAGGGGGTGCTCCAAAGACCTTTCCACCTGCTCTTTGATCTCGCCAAAGGGCAGCGGCGTGACCGAGTCCTGCAGCTTCCTCAACTCCAGGATCATCTTTTGGGGCAACAGGTCCGGCCGCTGGGAGAGAAGCTGGCCCAGTTTGACGAAGGTGGGGCCCATCTCCTCGGCCACCATGCGCAGCCGGGCGTAGACGCTGTAGCGCTGGGCCAGGGCCTCGCCGCCGTCCGGCGTCGGGCCGGCGCCTTTGAAGGGCATCTCCAAACGGTGCACCAGGTCGGCGAAGCCGTGGTGCACCAGCACGCCGGCCAGCTCGGTCAGGCGGCCCAGGTTGCGTATGGTCTCCAGCAAGGCCTAGCCCTTTTCCCCGCCACCCTTAAGGTCCTTGACTTCGGCCTCCAGTTGGGCCACTCGCTTTTCCAAAGCGGCCAGTTCTTCGCGCTTGGCCAGATTAAGGGCGGACACCGCATTGTCCGCCGCCTCGCTGGCCTTGTCGCCCCAGGCCTTGGCCTGGCGTTTGGATTCGGCCACCACCTCATCGGCCAGCTTTTCGGCTTCCTCGGCGCTGAGCTTGCCCTGGGCCACCGATTGCTCCATGAAGGACATGGCCTTGTCCTTGGTCAACACCGCCGCGCCGATGCTGGCCAACAGCAGATTTTTCACGGTATCAATCATTTGACTACTCCCCGGCGTTCCCGCCGCTTGCGGCGGGGACTCAAAGCTAATGATAATCAATCCCTTGACGGCCCGGGGCGGCTGCCTTTATCTTGGGTGAACACCGCAACCCGCCCGTCCGCCGTCACCTTCCCCCGGGCGCGCCCCTGGGCGCGCCGGGAGGTGGGCCGCCCCCGGAAACGGGGCTGGTTGCCAACTCTTTAGATTCCATCATGAAGTGCCGCCGACAGCGGTGTCAAACCGCCATTGACGGTTGGGGGGGTGTGGTTTTTGCCAAGATGCGGAGTGAGGGAGACAAGGTAAGTCGGGGTTGGTCGGTTGAACTGAAGCTCTCGGCCACCCTGGTGCTGGTGGTGCTGATCACCACCCTGGTGCTGTCTTCGGTGCAGTACCTGTTTGCGGTGGAGCAGCTGGAAAAGCACTCCCGGGAGGAAAACCACGGCCATCTGCAACACATGCTCAACCTGGTGGGCGCTCTGTTGGCCTCGGAAACCAACCCCGCAAAGGCCTTGCGGCGAGTCCAGCACAATTTCACGGCACGGACCCAGGAGGGCGAGATCAACCACACCTACGGCCTGGACCTCGAGGGCCGCTTGCTGGTCCCGCCCCTGCGTCCGGAGTTGCGGCTGCCCCCTCCCCAGCTCTTGAAATTTATCGCCGACAAAGGCTTTGGCATGCTGGAAACCGAGATAGAGGGGGAACCGGCCTATCTGGCCTTCGACCGGCTGCCCGGCGACAAGATGGTGTTGGTGTCCCAAACCCTGCGCAAGGACCACCTGGCCCCCACCCTGGAAACCCTGTTGGAATCCACGGTTCTGGCCTCTTTGATCCTGGCCCTGCTGGTGGGTTTTTTTTCGGTGCTCTTGGCCCGCCGGGTGCTCTCTCAACCGCTCAGACGGCTCACCGACGAGGCGGAGCGGGTGGCCGGCGGCGATTTGACCCCGCCCGAACCCCTGGCCGGCCGCAGCGATGAGTTGGGCCGCTTGTCAGTGGCTCTAAACCGCATGACCGCGGCCGCAGCAGGCATGGTGGCCCGGGCCCAGACCGAGCACGCCCGCTTTCAAAGGCTGTTCCACGACAGCAAGGACGGGGCCTTCATCAGCGACGCGAGCGGCCGTCTGGCTGATGTCAATGAGGCCCTTTACCGCATGTTCGGCTGCCGGAAAAAGGAAGAGATGCTAGGCAAGGAGGGCGCGGTGGAGTTCATCAGCGACCCAGGCCAGCGCCAGAAATACCTGGAGCGTCTGTTCGGGCAGGGCTACGTGCAGGATTTTGCCGCCACCATGACCCGCCTGGACGGCTCCAGCTTCGAGGCGCTTTTGACCGTGAGCCTGGCCGGGGACAGCAAGGCTCGCTTTGGCCTGATCCGCGACGTGACCCGCATGCGCCAGGCGCAAAGTGCCCTGGCCGAGAGCGAGGCGCGCTACCGCCGTTTGGTGGACAACGCGCCGGACATTGTCTACCGCTGGTCCTTTGCCAAACAGGGCTTTGACTACATCAGTTCAGCCGCGAAGGATATCACCGGCTATACACCCGAGGCGATCACCGCCAACTCCGATTTGTTCTGGAGCGCGATACACGACGAAGACCGCGAGAGGGTGCTCGAACACTGGACCTCGCTCTACCGTGAGCGGCAAACCGCGGTGAGCCAGCAGGAGTTCAGAATCCTCAGCGCCAAACGCGGGGTGCGCTGGCTCCGGGAGCGCAGCCTGTTGATCATGGGTGAGGCGGGCAGGCCGACGGCCCTGGAGGGCATCGCCACCGACATCACCGAGCGCAAGCTGGTGGAGCAGGAGTTGGTCAAGGGCCAGCAGATGGTGGAAAACACCCTGCAGGGCCTGCCCGCGCCGGTGATGGTCATCGACCGGGAGCACCAGGTGGTGCACTGGAACCGGGCCATGGAGGCCTTGACCGGGGTGCCGGCGGCCCAGATGGTGGGCAGCGACGGCCACTGGCGGCCATTCTACCTGGAACAACGGCCGCTTTTGGTGGATCTGGTGGTGGATGGCGATTACGAGCACCTGGATGAGCGCTACAGCTCCCTGAGCATCAAGGCCTCGCAAACCATCGCCGGCGGTCTGGAGGGCGAGGGCTTCTTCCCCACCCTGGGCGAAACCGGCCGCCATCTCTATTCCCTGGCCGCGCCCATCACCGACGAGCAGGGCCAGGTGGTGCGCGCGGTGGAGACCCTGGTGGACCTGACCGACAAGCGCGAGCTGGAACAGGAGCTGATCAAGTTGTCGGTGACCGACAGCCTCACCGGGCTTTACAACCAGCGTTTCTTCTACGCCTCTCTGGCCCGGGAAGTGGAGAGCGCCCAGCGCCTGGGGCATCCCCTGTCCTTGCTTATGGCCGACATCGATCATTTCAAGATGTTCAACGACAGTTACGGCCACCTGGCCGGCGACCAGGCCCTGACCCAGTTCGCCCGGGTGGTGACCAAATGCGTGCGAGGCATGGACCTGGTCTGCCGCTACGGCGGCGAGGAGTTCGCGGTGCTTTTGCCCCACGCCGCTTTGAGCGAGAGCCTGATAGTGGCCGAGCGCGTGCGCGAGGGCGTGGCTGGCCACGCTTTCGTGATCCCCGACAACGGCGGCCAAGGCCAACCACGCCACATCACGGTCAGCCTGGGCGCCGCCACCCTGGGGCCCGAGGAGAGCCTGGAGGACCTGGTGCGCCGGGCCGACGGCGCCCTGTATGCGGCCAAGGAGGCGGGGCGCAATTTGGTGGCGGCCAGCCTGTTTGAGGGTCGGCTGAGGGTATTGCAGCGGGGGGAGGCGGCACTACCTAAATAGGGGCTTTAATCTAGAGCGGTGGTCGTCCGGCTGCGCCAGTCACAGGTAGGCTAGGATTGAGGCGCCAAATAATAAAAAGAAGAAAAAGCGGGTAAGGAAAAGGGGCCCTGGCGGTTGGGTCCCTTTTGCTGTCTTCCAACTGTCCTATCCAGGCGGGGCCAGGTCAGCGCCCTTGATGGCACCCCGCTAGAGAATAAGTTGAACTGCGCACCTTTCCACCGGCAGGGCTGCCCCTTCTTCTTCATTAGCCCACCAGCTTTCATCACCTGTGATATGTCGGGTGAAGTTCTAAATGGATTTGTCTTGGGGGGCCTGGACAATTGGTTGTTCAGACCGCGAAGCGGCAAGCGGTTCCCGTCTCCGTGATTGGCCGTCAAAGCATTGAAACCGCTGGTGCCCGGGGCACCTGGACAACAAAATGTTGTCCGGGCCACCCGAGACCGGGATGGTGCGTAATTTTTTCATTCCAAACCTCTTCATCTTCGACTATGACCATTGACCAAACGCAACAAGGGCCCGCCTAAGTAGGCGGACCCCTGTTGATTTTTTTAAGCCGCTAACGCACCACCAGCTTGAGCTTGACCCGGCCCGGCGGGCCGGTGACCAAAAGGGTGGCGCTGTTTTCTTTGGGCGCCAGGAAGGGCTTGCCGTCCGCGTCCTTCCAGGGGAACTTCACCAAATACAGACGGCTCCAGGGCCCCCAGAAGGGATAGATCGCCTCGTGCAGGGCGCTACGCTTTTTGATGCGCCGCGCGTCGCTGGGCTCTATGCGCTCCCCGCGGGCGTTGACCAAAAACACCCGCCAGTTGGACTGGTGACTGTCCAGATCATTCCACTTGTGCTCAGGCACATACACGCTGGCCAAAATGGCGATGTTCTGCTGGTATTCCCGCTTTTGGTCGCTTAAGTCCTTTTCCTTTTCCTTTTTGGTCCAGTCAAAGGCCGCCGCGCGTCGCTCCACCCAGGCCCGGCGCACCTCCCAGTTGCCGGGCAGGGCGTTGATCAGCATCTCGGTGCCCGGACCGCGGTGTATGCCGCCCTCCGCCAGGTACTTGTCCATCACCTGGGCCAGGGCCTTGGCCTCCGGACTCTGGCGCGGGTCGAACTCCTGGCCCAGCTCCGACATCTTCTGGCAGCCCAGCAGGGACACCAGGGCCAAAAGAGCCAGGATCGCCGCCGCTGCTTTCGCCTTTTTCATGGGGCCTCTCCCCTTTGCTAAAACCATGGGGCCGTTTCTCAGCCCAGGACCTTTTCAAAAATATAGTCCACCTGTGTCAAATGCTGCTGCGGGTCGAAAAGCTCCTCCAGGGCCTCGGCGCTCAAGACCGCCGCCACTTCGGCGTCTTCGGCCAGGCGCTGCTTGAAGGAGCCGCCCTCGTCCCAGGTGGCCATGGCGTTTCGCTGCACCAGCTTGTAGGCGTCCTCGCGGCTCAGGCCAGCCTCGGCCAAGGCTAAGAGCGCCTGCTGGGAGTGGATCAGCCCGCCGGTGGAGTTGAGGTTTTTGAGCATGTTCTCCGGATACACGGTCAGGCGCTCAATCACCCCGGCCAGGCGGTGCAGGCTGTAGTGGCAGACGATGTTCGCGTCCGGGCCGATGCTGCGCTCCACCGAGGAATGGCTGATGTCGCGCTCGTGCCACAAGGGCATGTTCTCCAGGGCGGCCAGGGCATAGGCCCTGAGCAGCCGGGCCTGGCCCGACAGGTTCTCGGTGGCGATGGGGTTTCGCTTGTGGGGCATGGCCGAAGAACCCTTCTGTCCCTTGGCAAAGGCCTCTTCCGCCTCCAAGACCTCGGTGCGCTGCAAATGGCGGATCTCCACCGCCAGGCGCTCGATGGTGCCGCCGATGATGGCCAGGGTGCAGAAGTACTCGGCCAGGCCGTCGCGGGACACCACCTGGGTGGAGGCCACCGCCTGCTTGAGTCCCAGCTCGGCCATGACCATCTCCTCCACCTGGGGAGGCAGGTGGGCGTAGGTGCCCACCGCGCCTGAAATCTTGCCCCGGGCGGCGGAGTCGATGGCGTTGACCAGGCGCTCACGGTCGCGTTCAAACTCGGCGTAGAAGCCCAAGAGCTTGACCCCGAAGGTGACCGGCTCGGCGTGGATGCCGTGGGAGCGGCCCATCTGGATGGTGTGCTTATGCTCCAGGGCGCGGTCTTTCAGCGCGGCCAGCACCCGGTCCAGGGCCTGCAATATCAGTTGGCCCGATTCCTTGATCAACAGGGCGTAGGCGGTGTCCAACACGTCGCTGGAGGTGAGGCCCACGTGGATGTGGCGGCTGGCCGGGCCCACGTGCTCGGCCACGTTGGTCAAAAAGGCGATGACGTCGTGCCGGGTCTCCTTTTCGATCTCATCCACCCGCTGGGCGCTGAAAGACGCCTTGCTCTCGATCTCGGCCAAGTCCTCGTCGGGGATCTTGCCCAACTGGTTCCAGGCCCGGCAGGCGGCCAGTTCCACTTCCAGCCACTTGGCGTAGCGGTTCTCGTCGGTCCAGATGCGGCCCATCTCGGGCAGGGTGTAACGCGCGATCATCGGGGTTTGTCTCCGTTTGCTTTGCTGGCGGCCCCATGGCCGGCCTCGGTTAATCTTAGGGCCATACGCCCTTGCAGTCAACGGGCCCGGGCCTTAGTTTGATAAGAATCGGGAGGCGATTATGCACACGGTTTCCGCAGCCGATCTGACCCTCCTGGCCCTGGTTTGGGCCGGCTGGTGCGGCCTGCACAGCCTGCTTTTGGTAGATGGCCTGCGCGGCCGCCTGCAGGCGTTGCTTGGCTTCAACAGCGCCCGCTACCGTCTGCTCTACTCAGTTTTTTCATTGGTCAGCATCTATCCCGTGGTGCAATACAGCAAGGCCCTGGGCGGCATCCGGCCTTTTTTCTGGCCCCAGCCCTGGCTCTGGCCGCAATTAATCTTATTGGCCCTGGCCCTGTTCATCCTGCTTTGGGCGGGGCTAGATTTCTCCAAAGGCGGTTTCGACCTCATGGGCTTCAAGCAGGCCTTCAAAAAGGGCGAACCGCCCCACGAACTGATCAGCGCCGGGGTCTATGCCCATCTGCGTCACCCCATGCACTTCGCCGCCCTGATCGTGGTCTGGGCCAGGACCTTGTGCCCGGCCGATGTGGTGATCTCGCTGCTGTTGACTGTCTATCTGGTCCTGGGCACCTGGCACGAGGAGGCCCGGCTCAGGCGGCAGTTCGGGGAGGAGTACCGGGTTTATGCCAGGCGAGTGCCGCTGGTGCCGTTTTTGAAATAGGGGCGGCTGGACTCCTGACAAGGAAAAAAGAGGTTTGGAAAATGGGGCGGAGTGGCAAAGAAGTGTATTGTCCAGTCTGTTGTGTCGGCAAATATGTCCAAACTCACCTTTGGTTAACTACTCGTTAGGGAAAATGAAGATTGCCGCGTCGCGCCGGGGAGAGGGCTTTTTCAAGCCGCCTATTTGCACCGGCGCTCCTCGCAATGACCATAATTGCTGGATTCAAGAAAAGAGCCGTTCCCGGCGCCGCGCTGCCTAACGACCGCGCCCGGAATCAAGCGGTAAGGCAAGGTAGGTGTCGTTGCCAGGAGCCTTTGCGACAAAGCGGTCTCTGCCCCAGACATTGGATTTCGGTTCATATCCAGTGATCGTACGATACCTTCTTTCAATCGCACTGTTGCGCTTGAACCTCTTGTCACCAGCGCGACCCCGGCCACATGTTGTCCGGCCTAACCAAGATTGTTTTTGCGGCCGATAATTGCTTTTTCCTTCCCAACCTCTTCTCTCTTCGATCCGGCAGCGCGGCCTTCTGTCCCAAAAACTTGCGCGTTCCCTGGGTTCGCACTAATATGTTGGGGTAACCATTTTCCAGTTAATCGCGAACTTACAGGCGGCTTTAGTGGCCGGCCGGGGGTGTCATGAAGATCAAGCGTTTGGCTCACATCGGGGTTGCGGTGAAAGACGTGGATGAAGTGGCCAAGGTCTACACCGAGTTGCTTCCTTTGGAAATGACCTCCACCGACATGGTGGGCGAGCTCAAGACCGGGTTTTTGCCGGTGGGCGACACCAGCGTGGAGTTGGTGATGAGCACCGAGGAAGACGGCGTGATGAACAAGTACATCGGCAAGCGCGGCGAGGGCGTGCACCACCTGGCTTTCGAGGTGGACGACATCGACCAGGCCGTGGCCGAGCTGAAAGAAAAAGAGGTGCCGCTGACCAGCGACGGGCCCCGCCCCGGCGCCCACGGCTCCCGGGTGGTGTTCCTGCACCCCAAGGCCACCCGCGGCGTGCTGATCGAACTGGTGGAGTATCCCGAGGGTCATTAGGTCCCGTTTTTGCGGAGAAGTCACATGTGGGAATACACGGACAAGGTCAAAGAGTATTTCACCGAGCCGCGCAACGTGGGCGAGGTGGAAGACCCCGACGGCGTGGGCGAGGTGGGCTCCCTGGCCTGCGGCGACGCCCTGAAGCTGACCTTCAAGCTGGATGATCAGGGCAAGATCGAAGACGCCCGTTTCCAGACCTTTGGCTGCGCTTCGGCCATCGCCTCCAGCTCGGCCCTGACCGAGATGGTCAAGGGCATGACCCTGGAGGAGGCCGAGAAGGTGACCAACAAGGACATCGCCGAGTTTTTGGGCGGCCTGCCCAAGGAGAAGATGCACTGCTCGGTGATGGGCGAGGAGGCCCTGCAGGCGGCGATCCGCAACTACAAGGGCTTGGAGCCATTGCCCATGGAAGAGGGCGAGGTGATCTGCCAGTGCTTCGGGGTCACCGACAAGGAGATCCAGAAGGTGGCCACCACCAACGACCTGCACACCGTGGAGGAGATTACTAACTATACCAAGGCCGGCGGCGGCTGCGGCGAGTGCCACGAACAGATCCAGGCCATCCTGGACGAGTTGTGGGAAAACGCCCCCCGCCCGGTGGAGGTGAAGCCCGCGCCCGAGAAGAAGCCTTTGACCAACATCCAGAAGATGAAACTGATCGAGGAGACCCTGGAACGCGAGGTGCGCCCGGCGCTCAAGGCCGACGGCGGCGACATCGAGCTGATCGACATCGACGGCAACCGGGTGCTGGTCTCCCTCCGGGGCCGCTGCTCCTCCTGCGCGGCCAGCGAGGCCACACTGGGGCAGTTCGTGCAGACCAAGCTGAGGGAGTTTGTCACCGATGACCTGACCGTGGAGGAGGTGAAGCCGTGAGCCACCAGCACGTGGTCTACATGGACAACAACGCCACCACCCAGGTGGCGCCCGAGGTGGTGGCGGCCATGCTGCCCTACTTTGGCGAACTCTACGGCAACCCCAGTTCCATGCACGCCTTTGGCGGTCAGGTGGCGGCCAAGGTGGATCAGGCCCGCCAGCAGGTGGCGGACCTTCTGGGCGCCTCGCCCGAGGAGATCGTCTTCACCGCCTGCGGCACCGAGAGCGACAACACCGCCATCATGAGCGCCCTGGCCAGCCAGCCCGACAAGCGCCACATCGTCACCACCCGGGTGGAGCACCCGGCGGTCTTAAACACCTGCGAAGGCTTGGCCAGCCAGGGCTATGAGGTCACCTTCCTCAAGGTGGACCGCCAGGGCAATCTGGACCTGGAGGCGTTGGCCGAGGCCGTCCGTGAGGACACCGCCCTGGTGAGCATCATGTGGGCCAACAACGAGACCGGCGTTATCTTCCCGGTGGAGGATATCGCCGAGATCTGCGCGGCCAAGGGCGTCTTGTTCCACACCGACGCGGTGCAGGCGGTGGGCAAGCTGCCCATCAACCTGGGCGCCAGCGCTATCTCCATGCTGGCCATGAGCGGCCACAAGCTGCACGCGCCCAAGGGCATCGGTATCCTCTACATCAAAAAAGGCACCCCCTTCGTGCCTTTCGTCAAGGGCGGGCACCAGGAGCACGGCCGCCGGGCCGGCACCGAGAACGTGCCCTACATCATCGGCCTGGGCGCGGCCTGCGAACTGGCCGGGCGGCATTTAGAAGAGGAGAACACCCGGGTCAAGGGCCTCAGGGACCGCCTGGAACAGGGTCTTTTGGCCGTGGAGGCCACCATGGTCAACGGCGACCCGGACCGGCGCCTGCCCAACACCAGCTCGGTGAGCTTCGAGTATGTGGAAGGCGAGTCGATCCTGTTGCACATGAGCGATCTGGGCATCTGCGCCTCCTCAGGCAGCGCCTGCACCTCCGGCTCTCTGGAGCCCAGCCACGTGCTCAGGGCCATGGGCGTGCCCTTCACCGCGGCCCACGGCTCCATCCGCTTCTCCCTGTCCATCTACAACACCGACCAGGACGTGGACCACGTTTTGGAGCACATGCCGGACATTATTGCCAAGCTCAGGATTATGAGCCCCTTCTGGCAGCGCTATCAGAAAGAGGAGTGTGTCACTCCTGGTTATGTAGTGCCCTAGCGCCAAACTGGTGAGCGCCAAACCCGAACAAACCCTGGCCGTCTCCACGGTGTGGGCCAAGCCCCTCACCACGGGGACGGCCTTTTGGGACGATCCGGCCGGCGAGGCTTCGGCCGTCTTGGAGGCACTGGAGGAAACCGGCCTCAAGACCCTGGAGCTGGAATATCGCCTCACCGCTCCGGTGCTGGATCATTTGCTGCCCGAACTGGGGCCCCGCGAGTTCAAAGTAAACAGCCTGCACAACTTCCTGCCCGTGCCCCAAGGCCTGCCCAAAGATAGGGCCGGCGGCGACCTGTTCAACCTGGCCTCCCGGGACAAGGACGAGCGTTCCCTGGCCGTTGAATACACCGCCAAAACCCTGGAGCTGGCCTCGGACCTGGAGGCGACCGCGGTGGTACTGCACCTGGGCGGGGTGGAGGGGTTGCCCGACAAAAAGCCGTTGCCCGACGCGGCCCGCAAGGGAGAGATGACCCCGGAGCTGGCCGCGCTGCTGGGGCAGCGGGCCGAGCTGGCCCCCAAGCACCTGGACGCGGTGAGCTTTTCCCTGGAGCGCCTGGCCTCCCGCGCCGGGCCCCTGGGGGTCACCCTGGGCCTGGAAAACCGCTACAATGCCTTCCAACTGCCCGACTTCGTGGAGATGGGGCGCCTTCTGGCCCGTTTCGACGGCGCGCCCCTGGGGCTTTGGTATGACACCGGCCACGCCTTTGTGCAGGCCGCCGCCGGGCTGGAGCCGGCTATGGAGTGGCTCAGTGCCTACGGCCATACCCTGGTGGGCTGCCATCTGCACGACGCCGTGGGGCCTGACGACCACCAAGCCCCGGGGCAGGGCGACATGGACTGGGCCGAGCTATGCCAAGCCCTGGCTCCGGCCCCACTGAAGGTGCTGGAGGTGGCCGGCGACGGCGACCCCGGATCCTTCAAAGAGGGCGCGGCCATGCTGGCTGAGTTGTTCGCCCAGGCGGCGGAAAGCAAAACTGAGGGGGATTAACATGAAAAGCGCCGTGTTGGTGATCGACATGGTTAAGGACAATCTGAACACCGAGCACCATGCCGGTGTGGCCGCCCAGGGACAGGCCATCGTGCCGGCGGTGAACCGTCTCACCGCCGGGGCCCGGCAGCGGGACTGGCCGGTGGTGTTTTCCACCGACAGCTTTCTGCCCGGCGATCCCCTGTTTGGGGGGCGCATGCAGGAGCACTCCCTGCGCGGCACCGAGGGCGCGGAGGTGAGCGAGCTTTTACACCAGGAAGAGGGCGACGTCTGGCTGCCCAAGCGGCGCATGAGCGCCTTTTTCAAGACCGACCTGGACCAATCCTTGCGCCTCTGGCAGGTGGAGCGGGTGCTGGTGGCCGGACTGATGACCCCTTACTGTGTGCTCATCACCGCCCTGGACGCGGTGTGTCATGACTTTCATGCCGTGATAGTGGAGGATGCTTCCACCGCGCCCAAGGATTCCATGCACGCGGCCTGTCTGGACTTGTACAGGAAGAGTCCTTTGCGGCCGCTGTTGGAGGTCAAGACCGTGGATGAGTTGCTGGCGGAGTGAGCCGGGCGGACCTTTCCTTTCAAGACAATCCTGAAGAGGTTGGTAAGGCAAAAGTAGGCAAAGCTTTGTTCGAGAGCTTGCTTGCATC
>JANQFN010000505.1 GCA_028277825.1 Desulfarculaceae bacterium | reverse complement strand
CAAACAGGCCTTGTCGGTCTGGGGCACCCGCCGAACGTCGTCCCAGGTTTGGATGTCCCCCGGCTCCAGGCCAGCCGCTTTGAACAGGTCCCGGTAGTAAGGCGAACGCTCGTAACACCAGGCGGCGATGGCCTGGAATTTGGCCAACTGCAGTTCCCGGAGCCGTTCGGCGGGCAGGGTCTCCAGATAGGGATTCCAATATGGGCTGGTTGCGGCCATATGTACTTATCCCCTTTTCAGAACATCAAATCGGGCAGCCAGAGCACCAGCTGCGGCACGGCCACGATGATGGCGGTGCCTATGATCAGGGCGATCAAAAAGGGCAGTACGCCCTTGAATATCTTCTCCAAGGGTATGTCCTGGGCGATGCCGTTTACCACGTAGACGTTGATGCCCACCGGCGGGGTGATGACCCCCATCTGGGTGACCAGCACGATGATGATGCCGAACCAGATGGGATCGTAGCCCAGATCCAGAATGATGGGATAAAAGATGGGGATGGTCAGCATGATCAGGGCCAGGGCGTCGATGAAGCAGCCGCCGATCAGATAGACCAGGCCGATCAGGGCCACGATGACGTATCCCGGCGCGTCGATGGCCGCCACCCACTGGGCCACGTTGAAGGTGATGCGGGTCACGGCCAAAAAGTGGCCGAAGACCACCGCGCCGGCCACCAAAAGCAGCACCATGCAGGAGGTGCGCAAGGTCTCATAAGCCGACTTGACGAAGCCGGCCCAGGTTATCTGCCTCCGCACCAGGGACAACAAAAGCACCGCCGCCGCACCCACCGCGCCGGCCTCGGTGGGAGTGAAGAAGCCGGTGAACAGCCCCAGCATCACCACCAAAAACACCAGCATGGTGTCCAGGGTTTGGAACAAGGACAGCATGCGCTCCCGCCAGGAAAAGGCCGCGCAGGCCGGGCCCTGCTGGGGGGCGAACTTGCAATAAACCCACACCGACAGGGCGAACATCACGGTCATGAAAATGGCCGGCACCACCCCGGCCACGAACAGGCGTCCGATGGATTGCTCGGTGAGGATGCCGTAGACGATCAGCACCACGCTGGGCGGCATCAGCATGCCCAGTCCGCCGCCGGCGGCCACCGAGCCCGAGGCCAGCTCATCGCCGTAGTTGAAGCGCTTCATCTCGGGCAGGCCCACGGTGGCCATGGTGGCCGCGGTGGCCGGGCTGGAGCCGCACACCGCGCCAAAGGCGGTGCAGGCGCAGACCGTGGCCGTGGCTAGGCCGCCGTTGTAGCAGCCCACGAACTTGTTGGCCGAGTCATACAGGCGGCCGCTGATGCCGGCGTTAAAGGCGATCTGGCCCATGAAGATGAACAGGGGGATGATGGTCAAACCGTAAGAGGAATAGACGCTGTAAAAGTCCCGGGCCAAGAGCTTCAAGGCGGCGTCGCCGTTGACCTGTACGGCAAAACCCACGAACCCCACCAGGGTCATCACATAGGCCACCGGCATGCGGGTGAAGATAACCACGATCAAAAGGACGATGCCGATTACGCCCAGCAGGGTGGGGTCCATTATTTGGCCGCCTTCTTGAAGTAGTTCATGGCGTCGGTGAAGATCTCCAGGCTGAGCACCCCGAAGGCCACCGCCACCAGATAAATGAGAATGTAGTCGGGGAACTCCAGGCTCATGGAGACCTCGCCGGAGTCCTTTACGGTGTTGCCGTAGAGGAACATCTGCCAGCAGACCAGGCCGAACAGCACCCCGGCGAAGAGATTGCCCACTCCGCTGTACAGGGCCTGGGTGCGCGGCTTGAACTTGCGCACCATCAGGTCCACGCCCACGTGGCCGTGTTCCAGGTCGGTCACCGGCATGGCGCAGGCCAGGACGATGGTGGCCATGAAGCTCACTATCTCCACCGCCCCGAAGATGGGGCTGCCGAAGGCGCGGAAGATCACGTCCACGCAGGTGATCAGCATCATGGCCACCAGGGCGGTGGCGCCCACCTGTTTGAGCAGGCCCACCAGCTTTTCAACCGCCGCTCGCCAAGTCTCCAAGTTGTCTCTCCTCAAGCATGCTACTGGGGGCGGCCGCGCGGCCGCCCCCAGGTTTATATAGCCCTACTTGTATTCGTCAAGCTTCTTCTTGGTGAACTCCAGGGCCTCCTGGGCCGGAACTCCCTTGCCGCTGGCCTTGTTGACGTACTCCTGCAGCACCGGGTCGGTGGTCTTTTTCCAGCGGGCCAATTCGGCGTCGGAGAGCTTGATGAACTGGCGGCCCTTTTTCAGCATGGCCTCGCGGCCGGCCTTGTCGCTGGAGTCCCAGGCGGCGCCGTGCTTGGGGATCCACTCCTTGTTGATCTGGATGATGGTCTCCTGCACGTCCTTGGGCAGCTTGTTCCACTTGTCCTTGTTCATGATTACGTAGAAGGTGGTGGTGTAGGCGTTGGAGGTGTTCTCGGTGGCGTACTTCACCACCTCGCCCATCTTCCAGCCCTTGTTCACCTCCACCGGGTAGAGGGCGCCGTCCACCACGCCCCTCTGCAGGGCCTGGTACAGCTCGGGCATGGGCATGGCCACCGGGGTGCCGCCCAGGGCCTTGACCACCTTGGCGGTGGTGCCGTGGGAGCGGATCTTGAGGCCCTTGAGGTCTTCCATCTTCTTGACCGGCTTTTTCTTGGTGTGCAGGATTCCCGGGCCGTGGGCGCTGAGATACATCACCTGCACATCGTCCAGCTCCTTGGGCTTGAATTTCTCATACACCGCGTTGGCCACCTTGGTGGCCTGCATGCCGCTGGTGTAGCCCAGAGGCAGGTCCACCACCTCCATCAGGGGAAAGCGGCCGCGGTTGTAGGCGAACAGACAGAAGCCGATGTCACTCAAGCCCTGCACGGTGCCGTCATATACCTGTTTGGCCTTGGTCAGGGTCTGGCCGGGGAAGTATTCGATAACCACCTTGCCGCCGGTGCGCTTTTCCACTTCCTTGGCCCAGGCCGCCGCCAGCTTGGACTGGATGTGGGTCGGCGGGAAGAAGTTGGAATAGGTGAGCTTGACCGGGTCGGCCGCGGCCGCAGGTATGGCAGCGGCCAGGCTGAAGGCGGCTACCAGGGTGATCGCCAACATTACTCCTAAAAACTTTTTGGGCATGACTCCCTCCCTTGTGCGTTGGACGCCGGTGGCGTCTGCAAATAACGTGTTCCGTCCGGCTGATGCCAGAGGATATCGATTTCAATCGACTTTTCGAAGGTCCTCTTGAAAAAGTAGCACATATGACAGATGGGCCACAATCAACGGACGAACCGCTACAAATTTTCGCGCTGCTGCCGCTAAGTCATTTGACTCAGGCGGGATTACCTCTTGTGTAACTTTGAGCCATGTCTGTCAAGGTTATTTCAGCGCCTTGGGCCGGAGTTTTTTTACCTTCGAATGTTTTTGTATACAATTTGCAGGGCCGCCGATCTTTTGCTGGAGGCTTTTTTTGTGAGCTAACCAACTAAAATTAAACGACATAATTTTCCTGACTTCCTGGCGCTATTTTTTTCCCCTTGACAATATGCCGACTTGTCGGAGAGAGTTGCCCCAATACGAGCATTGCGAGAGCCGACATGACCTACGCGCTTAACAACTCGATCTGCTCCCGGCAGGCCGGCCCGGACAACCCGGCCGGCGCGGTGCCCGTGTTTTTTGGCTACTACTGGTGGTGGCGCTCACCCACGGCGGTGGAGTCGTTGCTGGAGTCGCCTGACTAGAACGCTCACAGCGAAAACAGACAACCCACCGCCACCAAGGCGGTGGGTTTTTTTGTGGCTTGAAACCAAAACTTATCACGCAAAGGGGGCGCTAGATGCCCTTATTGGCCGAAAGCAAAGAGCTCCTGGCTGATGTCAACACTCCGGTGTCGGCCTACCTCAAACTGTGCGGAGAGGAGCCCAACTCCTTTTTGTTTGAAAGCGGCGAGACCGTGGAGAACGTGGGGCGCTACTCCATCGTCACCTGGGACCCCATGTGCAACCTGCGCTTGTGGCACGACCGTCTGGAACTCAACAACCACCAGAGCCAAAGCAGCCACGCTCCTGAAGAGTTCTTCTCCCTGGCCCGGCGGGTGATGGATGATCACGCCTGCGACGGCCTGCCCGAGCTTCCCTTTGTGGGCTCGCTATTGGGTTACGTGGGCTACGACGCGCTTCGGCTCATCGAGCCGCTCAGGCCGGCCCAGGCTCAGGACCTGCCCATAGCCGATCTCTGCTTCCCCTCCTGCTTCGTGATTTTCGATCACCTAAAGCGCATGATGACCCTGGTGGCCATCGACAGCGATCAGGCCGCGGCCCGGGCCAAGCTGGCCGAGATCGAACAACGCCTGCGCCATCCCCTACAGCACGACGGCAAGACCGGCAGCTTCGAGATCAAAAATCCACCCAAGGAGCGCTACGTGGAGGCGGTGCGCCGCGCCAAGGAATACATCCTGGACGGCGACATCTTCCAGGTGGTGCTTTCCGATCAATTCACCGGTCAAAGCGACTTAGACCCCCTGTCGGTGTACCGCTGGCTCCGGGTCAAGAGCCCCTCGCCCTATATGTTCTTTTTGAACCTGGGCGACTGCCGCCTGGTGGGGGCCTCGCCCGAGGTGCTGGTCAAGACCCAGGGCGGCGGCGTGTGCATCCGGCCCCTGGCCGGCACCCGGGGCCGCTCCGAGGACCCCCAGCGAGACCAGGAACTGGAACGGGAGATGATGGAGTCGGAAAAAGAGTTGGCCGAGCACGTGATGCTGGTGGACCTGGCCCGCAACGACGTGGGCCGGGTGGCCGAATACGGCAGTGTGCGGGTGGATCCCTATTTGGGCGTGGAGCGCTACAGCCACGTGATGCACATAGTTTCGGAGGTCAACGGCCGCCTGCGTGCCGGCCTGGACGCCTGGGACGCCTTTAAGGCCGGCTTCCCGGCGGGCACCGTCTCCGGCGCGCCCAAGGTGCGGGCCGCCCAGATCATCGACGAGCTGGAGCGCCTGCCCCGGGGCTCCTACGCCGGCGCGGTGGGCGGCTTCGGGCCGGGTAAGCGCATGGACACCTGCATCGCCATCCGCATGATCCAGTTCTTGGGCGACCAGGTGACCCTGCAAGCCGGGGCGGGCATCGTGGCCGACTCGGTGCCGGAGATGGAATACCAGGAGATCAAACACAAGGCCGCCCAGGGCATCGCCGCCCTGGGCGCGGCGGCGGAGGCCTCGCCATGATTCTGTTGATCGACAATTACGACTCCTTCACCTACAACATCGCTCAGGCCCTGGGTATCCTGGGCCGGGAGCTGGTGGTCAAGCGCAATGACAAGGTCACCGTGGAGGAGATAGGCGAGATGGCGCCCGAAGCCATATTCATCTCGCCGGGGCCCGGGCGCCCCGACGACGCCGGGGTGAGCCGGGAGGTGATCCGGGAATTTGCCGGCAAGGTGCCCATCATGGGAGTCTGCCTGGGTCATCAAGTCATAGGTGAGGTGTTCGGCGCCCAAGTGACCCGGGCGGCGCAACCGGTGCACGGCAAGGTCAGCGAGGTATTCCACGACGGCCGCGGACTGTTCGCGGGCCTTAGAAATCCCTTCAAGGCCACGCGCTATCATTCCCTGATCGTGCCCGAGGACACGGTCGCCGAACCCTTGAGCGTGTCGGCCTACACCAGCGACGGCGAGGTGATGGGGCTCAGAAGCTCCGAATTGATGTTGGAGGGGGTGCAGTTTCACCCCGAGTCAATCGCCACCGCCCAGGGTATGATGATATTCAAGAACTTCTTGGAGCTGTATCTGGACGGCTCGGTTCCCACGGCCGCCACGGCCGGGGCGGGGAGATAAGTCATGGTCATCGGCATGTGCGAGGGTTGTCAGAAATCCGAAGTGGCCCGGGTCATCTCCGCGCTTCGGCAGCGGGGCCTGGAGCCGCGCATCATCTCCGCGGGCAGCAACGTGGTCTTGGGCGTGGTGGAGGAGATGAGCCAGGGCTTGGCCCAGGAGTTGAGCCAGGAGATCGGCGCCCTACCGGCGGTGGAGGAGATCAACCATTTTGGCAGCTCCTGGAAACTGGCCTCGCGCAATTTCCGCGCTGAGACCACGGCCATCAAGCTGGGCCGGCGCACCGTGGGCGACGGCGAGGTGGTGGTGATGGCCGGGCCCTGCGCGGTGGAGTCCCGCGAGGCCTATCTGGACCTGGCCCGCAAGCTGGCCCCGCTGGGGGCCGGGGTGCTCCGGGGAGGGGCCTTTAAGCCGCGCACTTCGCCGTATTCCTTCCGGGGCCTGGGCGAGGAGGGCCTCAGGATCATGGCCGAGGCCCGTGAAATCACCGGGCTGCCCATCATCACCGAGGTGCTTCGGGCCAGCGACGTGGAGCTGGTGGCGCGCTACGCCGACGTCTTGCAGATCGGCACCCGCAACATGCAGAACTTCGCCCTGTTGGAGGCGGTGGGCGACACCGACAAGCCGGTGATGTTAAAAAGGGGCATGATGGCCACCATCAAAGAACTTCTGCTCTCGGCGGAGTACATCCTGGCCCGGGGCAACTGGCAGGTGATCCTCTGCGAGCGGGGGGTGCGCACTTTTGAGCCCGAGACCAGGAACACCCTGGACATCTCGGCGGTGCCCCTGTTAAAGCAGCACACTCATCTGCCGGTGTTGGTGGACCCCAGCCACGCGGCGGGCAAGCGGGAGTTGGTGCCCGCCCTGGCCCGGGCGGCGGTGGCCGCCGGGGCCGACGCCCTGATGATCGAGGTGCACGCTGATCCCGAAAACGCCCTTTCCGACGGCCGCCAGAGCCTGACCCCGGCGGCGTTCGCCGAGGTGATGGCCGAATTGAGCGCCCTGGCCGGGGCCATGGGGCGCAGTTTGGGGATGGCGGCATGAAGCTTCAAGGCGCCTTCAGCCCGCCGGGGGACAAGTCCATTTCCCACCGTTTGGGGCTCATCTCCCTGTTGGCCTCGGGCCGCTGTGCGGTGAGCAACTTCGCGCCGGGCGAGGACTGCGCCTCCACCCTGGCGGTGTTTCGCGCCCTGGGCGGCCAGGTGGAGCGCATAGACAATGAGGTTATACTAAACGGCTTGGCCGGCCAATTCGCTCCAACGGCCTATTTGGACTGCGGAAACTCCGGCACCACCATGCGCCTGCTGATGGGCGTCCTGGCCGGGGCGGGCGGCGAGTACCGTTTGAGCGGCGACGCCTCGCTGTCGGCCCGACCCATGGAGCGGGTGGCCAAGCCCCTCAGGCTGATGGGCGCCCAGGTGGAGACCACGGAGGGCAAGCCGCCGGTCACGGTGCGTGGCGGGGATCTGAAAGGCGTCAATTACGAACTGCCCGTGGCCAGCGCCCAGCTCAAGAGCGCTGTGCTCCTGGCCGGTTTGAAGGCCCAGGGTGTGACCACCGTCACCGAACCGGCGGCCAGCCGGGACCACACCGAACGCATGCTGGCCGCCTGGGGCGCGCGCCTCAGCGGCCAAAACGGCGTCTGGCGCATCACACCCTCTTCGGTCACCCTGCCCGGCGCCTTCCGCGTGCCGGGCGACGCGTCTTCGGCGGCGTTCTTTTTGTGCGCCGCGGCCATCATGCCCGGCAGCCAGGTGACGGCTGAAGGGGCCCTGCTCAACCCCACCCGGGCCGGGTTTTTTACGGTGCTGGAGCGCATGGGGGTGCCTTTGGAGATCGAACCCGAAACCAGCGAACCCGAGCCCTGGGGCACGGTGCGGGCCGCTTACGGGCCGCAACTCAATGGCTGCCAGGTGGAGGCGGAGGAGATCGCCGGCCTGGTGGACGAGGTGCCTATCCTGGCCCTGGTGGCCAGCCAGGCTCAAGGCACCACGGTGTTTAAGGAGGTGGGCGAGTTGCGCCTCAAGGAGACCGACCGCCTGGCCGCGGTGGCCAGCCAGTTGGGGGCCATGGGCGCTGACATCTATGAGAGGGGCGACGATCTGGTGATCCAAGGACCCACCCCGCTGAGCGCGCCGAAGCGGCTGGACAGCTTCGGCGACCACCGCATCGCCATGACCTTGCGCCTGGCCGGGCTCCTGGCTGGGGCGCGGCCCCTTATCCAGGACGAAGAGTGCATCGCCATCTCCTATCCCGGTTTTGCTGAAACCCTGGAGGGACTCTTGGCATGATGATCCTGGGTGTGATGGGCGATGAGCGCGTGGCGCACTCCCAGTCGCCGGCCATGCACAACGCTGTGTTGGCCCAGACGGGAGTTGAAGGCGTGTACCTGCGTTTTGCGGTGCAACATCAGGCCCTGGCTGCGGCCCTGGCGGGGATCAAGGCCCTGGGCATCAGGGGTGTCAACGTCACCGTGCCTCACAAACAGGGCGCGGCCGCCC
>JANQFN010000491.1 GCA_028277825.1 Desulfarculaceae bacterium | reverse complement strand
CTGCCTTCATAAGCCCGGGCCAGGCCCAGGCGAATCACGCTGGTTTGGGATGGATTGGGGTTCAGCCTCAGGGCGGCCAGATAAGCGTCCACGCTGAGCAGATAGCGCTGCCGGGCCATACGGTCCTGGGCGATCTTGATCAGCCGCTCCACCTCGGCGGCGCGCTTGGCCTCCTCGCTCATTCCGGGACGGGTGGTGCTTGGTGCCGGGGCCTTGGACGGCGCGCAGGCCCCCAGGGCCATGGCCAAGCCAACGGCCAGGGCCAATGCCAGGTACATGAACTTGCGCTGAGCGCTTGCCGCTTTCAAAACTCCCCTCCCCTGCTGGGCTGGCGGTCCCCGTGCCCCGACGGCTTAAGAAGGTTTTTTGCTCACCACCACCATGGCCGGTCTGAGCAGGCGGCCCTGGAACAGGTAGCCCCTTTGCATCTCGCTGATCACCGTGTTTTCATCCACCTCGGGGTTGTCCTGCTGCATCATGGCCTCGTGCACATCCGGGTCAAAGGGCTGCCCCAAGGCGTCCACCGTCTCCAGGCCGTGGCGCTCCAGGGTCTTGAGCAGTTCGCTGTGCACCAGTTCCATGCCTTCCAAAAGGGAATGCAGGTCGGCGTTTTCCTGGGCATGGGCCAGGGCCCGCTCCAGGTTGTCCAACACCGGCAACAGGTCCTTGACCAGGCCCTCGTTGGCCCGTTTGAAAAAATCGGCCTTTTCGCGCTCAGTGCGCCTTTTGTAATTTTCCAGCTCCGCCGCCTGGCGCAGGCTGCGCTCCTTGAGTTCAGCCAGTTGCTCGGCCATTTCCTCGATGCTGGCCGGTGCCTGGGGGGCCGCATCTTCAGGCTGTTTGGTCTGGGCCGCCTCCGGCTGGGCCGAAGGTTTGGATTGCTTGATCACTCTCTATATCCTTTCCAAGCGCCGCCCAAGGCGCCGCGGTTTATTTGCCTCGCTGATCCAATATACGGCTTACCAGCCGGGCGGTGAAATCCACCATGGGTATCACCACCGAATAATCCATGCGCGTGGGGCCGATCACGCCCAGGGCTCCCAAAGGGGTCTCGCCGTCGCCATAGGAAGAGGTTACCAGGCTGATGCCCTCCAGGCCGGCCAACTCGCTCTCCGAGCCGATAAGCAGGCGCACCCCGCCCGCGGTCATGGCCTTGTCCAAAAGCCTGAGCAGGGTGGACTTTTCCTCAAAGGCGCGGAAGATGCCCTTGAGCCGGGCCACGTCGCTGAACTCGGGCTGGCCCAGGAGGTTGATCTGTCCGTCTATGTAGAGGTCGCCCTCCATGGGCGTGGCCACCGCCTTCTGCCCCAGGCTCAGGGCCCGGGAGAGCACCTTGTCAAAGCGGTTCTTCTCCTGGGCCATCTCCTGGGCCACCTTGCGCTTGACCTGGCTGAGGTTTAAGTCCTTCAAAAGCTCGTTGAGGTAGCGGGTGGACTTGTCCAGATCCTCCTGGTCCAGGTCCTCCTCGGCCTCTATCACCCGGTTTTGCACGCCGCCGGACATGGAGACCAGCACCACCAGGATCAACCCCGGCGAAAGCAGCACGAACTCCATGTGGCGAAACACCTCTTGTTCCGGGTTGGGCGCGGCCACCAGGGAGGTTTGCTTGCTGATCATGCTCAGGGCCCGGCTGGTGCTCTTGAACACGTCGCCCAAATCCAGCTCGCGGGTGTCGCCCATCTGCCGGCGGATCATATCCTTGCTGGCCTTGTCCAGATCGCCCAATTCCAGGATGGAGTCCACGTAGAAGCGCAAGCCGTCGGCGGTGGGCACCCGGCCGGCAGACACATGGGGCTGGGAGAGGTAGCCCATTTCCTCCAGGTCCATCATCACGTTGCGGATGGTGGCCGGCGAGACCTCCACGTTGTCCTGTTTGGAAACGGTGCGCGAGCCCACCGGCTCGGCGGTGCTGATGTACCTGGCCACCACCGAGGCCAGCACCAATTTGGCGCGCTGGGAAAGATCATCAGACACAGGCACTTACCTCTTTTTCACCTGGGCCCGGAGCAATGGGCAAAACTTAGCAACCCCCCTGGCGTATGTCAAGCAAACCCCCGCTGAGGCTTCAGGTTTCAGGGCCCAGCCACTCATTGATGCACAAGATAAGACCCAATTGCGCCTGATTCAACTGCACCCCACCCAAATGCCTCACTAAAAGTTCAGCCAGGCAGACTAAATACATCTTTGCACTCCACCTGACTGGAGGACAAGTCTTGCTCTGCTTGACCCCTGTGGCCGGAGGTGCTAACTAATGCCCTATAATTTACAGGTATATACCCCAGCCCCCCAGTGGGCATTGCAAAGGAGGTTTCCAATGAAAAACGTGGCCATCGTGGGATGCGGCTCCTACATGGAAAGCGGCTACGGCTGCCCGGGCGAATGGCGCTGTCTTAAGGCGGCCTCTCTGGGTGAGGGCAGCTTCGACCAGGAAGTCAAGGTAGTGGCCTTTCACACCTGTCACTGCCCGGGACGCAATACCGCGCCCAACATCGGCATGGCCGTAAAGCTGTCTGACATCAAGCCCGAGGCGGTGTACATGAGTTCTTGCATGGCCAACGCCAAACCGGGCTGTCCCTATACCAAGGCCGAGGACATGGCCGATATCATCACCGCCAAGACCGGCCTGCCGGTGATCATGGGGACCCACGACTACCACTAGTGAAGTTCCCCCGTTTTTGTGGACACCTTGCAAATCATGATATGACATGTTTGGAGGTGTTTAATGGTGAAAAAGCGGAGGAGTTACAGTCGGGAGTTC
>JANQFN010000459.1 GCA_028277825.1 Desulfarculaceae bacterium | reverse complement strand
CCGGCCCTGTTCGCCCTGAACCAGCGGGCCGCCAAGAAGAAACGGCGCGGCCCGCGCCCGGCCAGCAAGGACTTCGGCCCGCCGCTCAAGTGTGCGGCGCGGCTCAAGGAGATAATGTCCCGCCACTACTATCTGGCCCGGCACGTCAAAGGGGCCAAACCGGTGGCCTGGGTCACCAGCGGGGCGCCGGTGGAACTGATCCGGGCCTTTGGCTACTACACTATCTATCCCGAGAACCACGGCGCCCTGTGCGGGGCCCAGAAGATGGGGCCCCAGCTCTGCGAGGCCGCTGAGGAACAGGGCTTTTCGCCGGACCTGTGCTCCTATGCCCGCTGCGATTTGGGGCACTTTTTCTCCCGCAAGACCCCGGCCGGGCGCCTGCCCCGGCCCGATCTGCTGTTCTGCTCCAACAACATCTGCCAGACCGTGCTCTACTGGTACAAGGTACTGGCCCATTACTTGAAAATCCCCCTGGTCTTGTTCGACGCGCCGTTCCGCTTTGAAGAGTTTTCCTCGGCGGACATCGACTACATGAGCCGCCAGGTGCAAGAGATGATCCCGGAGTTGGAAAAGGCCTCGGGCCGGCGCTTTGACGAGGCCGAGCTGAAGCGCATCACCGAGATGTCGCGGGACACTTCCATGCTCTGGGGACAGTGCCTGGAGACCATGCAGGCCCGGCCCGCGCCCATGACCATCTTCGACGCCTTTGTACACCTGGCGCCGGTGGTCTCGCTCCGGGGCCTGCCGGTGTCCCTGGAGTACTACAAGATTCTCAGGGGTGAGCTGGAAGAGCGGGTGGCCCAGGGCATCGGCGCTCTACGCAATGAAAAACTGCGCCTGATGTGGGATAACATCGCCATTTGGTACAAGGTTCGGGATTTTGCCAACTTGTTCGCCTCCCACGGCATGAACTTCGTGGCCGCCACCTACACCAACGCCTGGGCCGAGACCATACAATATTTAGACACCGACGATCCCTTTGTGTCGGTGGCCCAGACCTACGGCCGGGTTATCCTGAACAACAACCTGGAGCACCGCCTGAACCTGATGTCCCAGATGATTCAGGATTACTCGGTGGATGGCCTGGTGCTGCACTCGGCCCGTTCCTGCAAGCCCTACTCAGTGGGGCAATACGATCTCAAGCGGCTCTTGTCCCAGCGCCTGGGCATCCCGGCGGTGGTGATCGAGGCCGACATCACCGACTTCCGCATGTTCTCCGAGGAACAGGCCGCCACCCGTCTGGAGGCCTTCTTCGAGGCGCTGGAAGCGGCCTGAACACTTTTTTACAAGGAGTTAGGAAATGCCCATTCTCAAGGTAGTGCCGCCGGAAGAGGCCCAAGGCAAAGTCAAGGAGGGCTACGACATGTTCGCCCAATTCGGCATGGTGCCGGCCCCCTTCCAGATGTACAGCCCTTCGCCCGAGCTGGTGGGCATGCGCACCGCCGGCATCGGCTATTTCATGAGCCATCCCAACCTGAACCCGGCCCTGTTGGCTCTGATCCGCATGCTCATCGCTGAGGAGATGAAGTATTACTACTGCATCTCCTTGAACACGCAGATTCTAAAGAGCGTGGGCATCCTGGACGAGGACGCGGCGGCCAAGGTCCTGGCCGACCCGGCCAGCGCGCCCCTGGAGGAAAAGGACAAGGCCATGCTCCTGTTCGTGCTCAAGGCGGTCAAGACCCCGGAGGAAGTCACCGCTGAGGATATGCAGGCGCTCAGGGACCTGGGTTGGAGCGAGACTGACATCGTGGACGCCACCGCGCATGGGGCCAACATGGTCACCGATGGTATCCTGTTTAAAGCGTTCAAAATGGACGAGGCCGAAGCCTGCTAACTGTAACCACTCATAATAGGCAGGACGAACGTACGGCTTCGCCAGTCACTGGCATACGGCGTTGCCGGTTCCGCGCCAGCCTCGATGTAGTTTCAGCTACACCTCCGGCTGTCGCTCGCCGGCAGCCTTGTCTGCCAGCGGCTGGCTGTGCCGGCATGGACAGACCACATCATTTATAATTGTTTCAACCAGATGTCATCTGTCAGGATTTCAATTTAACTCTGCGCTCATTGCAATGATCGACGCCACAGGATCTAATCGAGGCAAAAAGTAAAACATGGCATTCTACGCGGGCATAGACGTGGGTTCGCTCTCCAGCGACGCGGTGATCATCGACGATGCGGGAAAGATGCTGGGCAGCAGCATAACCGAGACCGGGGCCCACTCCACCCAGGCGGCGGAAAGGGCCCTGGGTCTGGCCTTGGATGAGGCCGGCCTGGGACCGGATGACCTGGCCTACACCGTGGCC
>JANQFN010000444.1 GCA_028277825.1 Desulfarculaceae bacterium | reverse complement strand
GTAGCTAAAGCTACGTCGAGGCCCAAGCGCAGCCAGCAACACCGTATGCCGGTGGCTGGCGCAGACGGACACACGGCCTTCATGAAATATGCGGGCTAGGCCTGGCTCCGGGCCCATTGCACGATCTGCTCGGCGCTCATGGCGCCCGAAACCCGGGCCACCTCCTTGCCGCCCTTAAACATCACCATGGTGGGAATGGACTGGATGCCGAAGCCCGCGGCCAGGTTTTGTTCCTGTTCGGTGTTTACTTTTATCAGCCTCACCCGAGGGTGCAGTTCTTTGGCGGCCTGGGCAAAGGCCGGGGCCATCATCTTGCAGGGCCCGCACCATTCGGCCCAGAAATCCACCAGCATGGGCAAAGAATCGTTGGCCATCATCTTGGCAAAGGCCGGGCCTGCCACCTCCCGCGGTTCCGGGGGCAACAGAGGTGTTTTGCACTTGCCGCACACCGGGCCCTGACCGGCGCGCTGGGCCGGCACCCGGTTGGTGGCCGAACAATTGGTACAAACCACCTGTAAATTATCGGACATGGGTATTCTCCCAATTAACAAGTTTTCAAATGCCGGTTAGGTCTAGCTGGACATGTACAAATGCCGACTATAAAAGAAGATAAGCACGGCCCAAGGGAATGCCAACCTTGGCCCCTTGGCGTGCTAAGCTGTTAGCCGGCTTTAACACCTGGCGCGGAGCGAAATTGACCGAAAGCTACTCTTCAACCCCTCCGCCGGCACCGGCGGCGATAGTCTTGGCCGCCGGTTTGTCATCGCGCATGGGCCGTTTCAAGCCCCTATTGCCCCTGGGCCATGAAACCGTGCTGCAGCGGGCGGTGGGGGTGTTTCAGGCGGCCGGCGTGGAGCAGGTGTTGGTGGTGCTGGGCAACCGGGCCGAAGAACTCGAGGGTCCGGTGGAGGAATTGGGCGCCCGGGCGGTCTTGAATCCGGACTTTGAACAGGGCATGTTTTCCTCGGTGGCTGCCGGCGCCGCCGCCCTGCCGCCGGAGTGCGAGGCCTTTTTCGTACTGCCGGTGGACATCCCCCTGGTGCGCCTCTCCACGGTTCAGCGGCTGCTGGCCGCCTGGAACCGGGGCGGAGCCCAAGTGTTGATCCCCGAATTTCAGGGCGAGCCGGGTCATCCACCTTTGATCAGCGCCTCCCTGGCGCCGGCGCTTGTGGGCTGGCAAAGCCAAGGCGGGCTGCGCGGCTTTTTGCATGAGCACAGCCAGGCCCGGGTGCCGGTGGCGGACCGCTTCATGCTGCTAGACATCGACACCCAAGAGCAGTACCGCGAGATCTTGGCCCAGTTGCCCGATTACGACCTGCCCTCCCCGGCCGAGTGCCTGGCCCTCTTGAAAGAAGTGAGGGGCACCGAACCGGGCCTGGTGGCCCACAGCCGGGCGGTGGCCAAGCTGGCCCTGGCCTTGGCCCGGGACCTGGCCTACCAAGGCCTGGAAACCAACCCGCGCCTGATCGCCGCCGGCGGGCTCTTGCACGACATCGCCAAGGGCCAAGCCGGTCACGCCGCGGCCGGCGCCCGGCTGCTTGCGCAACTGGGCTTTGCGCGGGTAGCGAAGGTGGTGGGCGCCCATGTGGACCTGGCGCCGCCGCCGGACGAACTCCTGGACGAGGCCGGATTGGTGTACCTGGCCGACAAGCTGATCCAGGGCGACCAGATCAGTTCCTTGGACCTGCGCTTTTCCCGCGGGCTGGAGCGCCACGGCGACGAACCGGGCGCCCGGGCCGATATCCAGCGCCGCTGGGACAATGCGCTCAAGCTGCAGGAAAAACTGGAGGCCGCTTTGGGCCGCAGCCTGAAGGAGGTGTTGGCCGGGCTGGACTTGACCAGCGAGGAGTTGTCGCTATGATCTACCTGCTTCGTCACGGCGAGGTGCCCAACACTAAACCCCGGCGCTTTGTGGGACAGCGGGAACTGCCCCTCACCCCCCATGGCCGCGCCCAGGCTGCCTGGTGGCGCGACCGGTTGGCCGAGGTGGAGTTTCAGGCGGTGTATTCCAGCGACCTGGGCCGTTGCCGCCAGACCGCCGAAATCGTCACCGGGGGCGGGGAATACCAGCTTGTACCCGCCCTCCGGGAGATAACCCTGGGTCAGTGGGAAGGGCTGTTGGTCAGCGAGGTGGAGGAGCGCTTCCCTGGGGAATACGAAAAGCGGGGGAGCAACATCGCGGGCCACCGCCCGGCCGGCGGCGAGAGCTTCGCCGACTTGGCCGCGCGGGCGGTACCTGCCTTTGAAGAGATCGCCGCGGACGCCGAGGGGGACATCCTGGTGGTGGGTCATGCCGGGGTGAACCGGGTCATCCTCTGCCACTCCCTGGGCCTGGAGTTGGCCAAGCTGTTCAATATTGAACTCAATTACTGTTCACTGAACCTCTTGGAACTCACGCCCCAGGGCTGGCTGGTGCATGGGGTCAACCTGCGGCCCGAAGTGGATTGAAGAAAAGACGGGCGGGGATAAACCCCGCCCCTACATTTTGTCGTCTGTTGGCCCGGCAAATCCAGATATAGCAGTCATCGCGAGGAGCGGCGGCTATCGCTTACATGGAACCCTTGTGAGTATAAAAGTATCTAACCCAGCACCGTGCCGGCCACGATGATCTTCTCCACCTCTTTGGTGCCCTCGTAGATCTCCAGGATCTTGGCGTCGCGGTAGAGCCGTTGCACCCGGTATTCGTCAAAGTAGCCGTAGCCGCCGTGCATCTGCAGGGCCTCGTCCGCCGCCCTGACCGCGTTTTGGGCGCTGAACCACTTGGCCATGGCGATCAGGCCGTGATCCACCTTGCCCTGGTCCACCAGCCAGGCCGCCTCGTAATAGAGGTTTCGAGCCGCGCGCATATTGGTGGCCATCTCGGCGATCTTGAACTGGGTGGCCTGGAACTGGGCCAGGGGCTGGCCGAACTGCACCCTGCCCTTTACATGCCGCACACTTTCCTCAAGCGCCGCCCGGGTCAGGCCCACCGCCTGGGCGCAGATGTGCAGCCGGGTGCGGTTGAAAAAAGCCATAAGCTGGTTGAAGCCCTGGCCTTCGCTTCCCACCAGAGCGTCGGCATCCAGCTTCACCTCGTTGAAGGCCAGCTCAGCGGTGTCCGAGGCCCGGATGCCCAGCTTGCCGGTGAGTTTGTTGGCCTCCAGCCCCTCACTGCCGGCGGGCACCAGGAAAAAGCTGTGCCGGGCGTGGCGGTTATCGTTGTCCGGATCGGTCAGGGCGAACACCAGCACCCACTGGGCCAGGGTGCCGTTGGTGGTGAATATTTTGGAGCCGTTTAAGACCCAGCCCTCGCCGTCTTTGACCGCGGTTGAGGCCGCCCGGCTGGTGTCACTGCCCGCCTCGGGCTCGGTGATGGCGGTGGCGATGATGGCCTGGCCCTCCACCAGGGCGGGCAGGACCGTATGCTTCTGCTCCTCGCTGGCGAAAAGCTGGATCAGCTCGGCGCCGAAGGTGGTGGAGAGCACCGCCTGGCCGATGCCTGGATCCACCGCCCAGAACTCCTCGGTAATCAGGCAGTGTTCGAAAAAGCCCAGCCCGGCGCCGCCGTAGTCCTCGGAGATGAAGGTGCCCACGAAACCCAGTTCGCAGGCCGCGCGCCACAGGTCTAGGTCGAAAGTCTCGCTACGGTCGAACTCCAGGGCCCGCTCGGTGAACTCGCCCTTGGCGAATTCGGCGGCCGCTCGGATGATGTCGCGCTGCTCCTTGCTCAGCTTGAAATCCATATCAAACCCTCCTCAGCCAGCAAGCTTGTCTTTTAACTTGGGCAGCACCTCAAACAGGTCGGCCACCAGGCCGTAGTGGGCCACAGCGAAGATGGGGGCCCGGGGGTCTTTGTTCACCGCGATGATGGTGCCGCTGTTTTTCATGCCCGCCTGGTGCTGGAAGGCGCCGCTGATGCCCAAGGCCAGATACACCTTGGGCCTGACGGTCTTGCCCGAGGTGCCCACCTGGCGGCTCTTGGGCAGCCAGCCGACGTCGGCCACCGGCCGCGAACAGGACACCGTGGCCCCCAAGGCGTCGGCCAACTCCTCGGCCAGGGGAACGTTTTCCGGCCCGCCGATGCCCCGGCCCACCGAGACCAGGATATCGGCCGCGGCGATGTCCACGTCCTCCAGGGCGCCGGCCACATATTCCACAAAGCGCCGGGCATGAGCTGGGGAAAGCTCGGTGAGGGTGATCTCCTCGCCGGCCGTATCCACCGCGCTCGTCTCCGGCGCCTCGAAGGCCCCGCCCTGCAGGGTGCATACATACATGGACGCCGGTTTCAGGACCAAGGTCTCGCTCACCTTGCCGCCGTAGACTTGGCGCTGGGCGGTCAGCGCTCCGTCTTGATAGGTCAGGCCAATGCAGTCAGTGACCAGGGGCAGGCCCAGGCGGCCGGCCAGGGCCGGGGCCAAGTCCATGCCCTGGCTGGAGTGGGGCATGAGGATCAGCCCTGGTTCGGCGGCCGCGATCGCATCCTCCAGAACGGGTAGGTACATCTCCGGGTTGAAGGCGGTCAGGTCCGGGTGGGCCATGAGGCGCAGGCCATGGGTGCGGCCCATCAGGGGCCCAGCCAGGGCCTGGGGGTCATCAGCCAGAACGGCAGTGACCACCTGTCTTCCGGTCTGCGGGGCCAGTTCCAAGGCGGCGCCCAGGGCCTCCAGGGTGGCTTCTCTGAGTTCGCCCTGGCGGTGTTCGGCGATTACCAGGACGCCGCTCATGACAAACCCCCCTTCTCGCGGATAATCTCCACGGCCCGGCCACAGATTTCATCCAGGCTGCCGTTGAGCATCTCAGCGCCCTCGCCCACCTCGGGCAGGGCCAGTGCCCGGCCGGCCACCTGCGAGGCCTCTTCCCCCACCTGGTCCTCATCAAGGCCCAGGTCGTCGGCCTCAAAAAGGCCGATGGTCATCTTGCGCACCTTGCGGATGCCCATTATGGACACGTAGCGGGGCTGGTTGATGCCCGACTGCACCGTGACCAGGGCGGGCAGGGGCAGGACCACCCTCTCGCTGGTGTTGGCCTCCAGTTCGCGGGTGACGGTTATTTCAGCCTCGCCGGTCTCGATGCCGATGGCCATGGTGGCAAAGGGCAGGTTGAGCACTTGGGCCAAGAGCACTCCGGTTGAAGCCTGGCCCAAATCGCTGCTCTGCACGCCGCACAGGATCAGGTCATAAGACTCATCGCCAATGGCGGCGGCGAACGCCCGGGCCAGGGTGGCCGGGTCGCTGCCCTCGAACTCCTCGTCGCACAAATGCATTGCCCGGCCCGCGCCCATGGCCAGGCCGCGCCTGAGCACGTCCTCGGCCTCTTCGTCGCCCAGGGTCATCACGGTGACGCCGCCGCCGGAGGCCTCGGCCAGGCGCACCGCCTCCTCCACCGCGTAGTTGTCCCATTCGTTGATGCCCATTACCAGGTCCTCCAGGTCGATCTGGTTGTCTTCTATCTCCAGGTCGGCCTCGGCCACCTCGGGCACGTTCTTGACTAACACCAGGATGTCCATATGCGTCCTCTACTCTTGCCGCTCCTCCGGCGCCAGGCCCAGGGCCCAGGCGGTGAGTTCAGCCAGGTCGATTATTTCCAGGCGGTCCTCGAAACCGCCGGTCTTACGCGCGTCCTCCAGCATTATCAGGCACAGGGGACAGGCGGTGACCACCGCCCCGGCGCCGGTGGCCGCGGCCTGCTCCAGGCGGCGCTGGCCCAGGTTGGCCTGATCCTCCAGCTCCTGCCACATGCGGCCTCCCCCTCCGCCGCAGCACAGGGCGTCCCGGCCGTGCTCGGCCATCTCCATCAGTTCCAGGCCGGGTATGACCCCCAGCAGCCGGCGGGGCTCATCGATCACCCCGTTGTGCCGGGCCAAATA
>JANQFN010000422.1 GCA_028277825.1 Desulfarculaceae bacterium | reverse complement strand
GGCGGAGCGAGAGATGGCAAAGGGCCAACTGATCGAATTGCAGGAAAAGGCCTTGACCTATCTGGGCCGGGATTAGCCTTAGGGCTCGGAGCGGGAGAGCCATGCCATGAGTTGGCGCAGCAAGGACATCCTCCAGCGGCCGCGCTGGAGCAAAGTGCGGGCCCTGTTCAAATCCATGGGCTACAGCGAGGTTGACCTGGAGCGCCCCCTGATCGGGGTGGCCAACTCCTACAACAACATCGTTCCCGGCCACTACAACCTGCGCCAGGTGGCCGAGTACGTGAGGCAGGGCATTTATCAGGCCGGGGGCACCCCGGTTGAGTTCGGGGTGATCGCCTGCTGCGACGGCGTGGCCAACGGGCATTTGGGCATGCGCTACATCCTGCCCTCGCGGGAGGTGATCGCCAACTCCCTGGAGGTGATGGCCTCGGCCCACCGGCTGGACGCCCTGGTCATGCTGGGCTCCTGCGACAAGATCGTGCCGGGCATGCTCATGGGCGCCGCCCGCCTGGACCTGCCCGCCATCCTCCTGGCCGGGGGCCCCTCCCTGGGCGGTTGTCAGTTCGACGGCCGCTCGGCCGACATCACCTCCATTGCCGAGGGTTTGGGCATGTTGGCCGCAGGCAAACTGGACCAGGAGGGCTTCGCACAACTGGAAGAGGAGGCGATGCCCACCTGCGGCTCTTGCTCCTTTCTGGGCACCGCCAACTCCATGTGCTGCATGAGCGAGGGCCTGGGCATGAGCCTGCCGGGCAGCGCCACCATTCCGGCGGTGCACGCCGAGCGGCTGCGCGCCGCCCAGGCCACGGGCCGGCGCATCGTGGCTATGGTGCACGAGGGCCTGAGCGCCCGCCAAGTGATCAACCGGGCCAGCCTGGAAAACGCGGTGCGTTTGGCCATGGCCATGGGCGGCTCCACCAATTTGGTGCTGCATTTGTTGGCCATCGCCTACGAGGCCGGCGTGGAACTGGGCGTGGAGGTGTTCGAGGAGTTCTCCCGGGGCACCCCGCATTTGGCCAAGATCTATCCGGCCGCGGCGCCCAACGTGCCTGACTTCCACCAGGCCGGGGGAGTGCCGGCGCTGCTCAAGGAACTGCTGCCGCTCTTAAACGGCGATGCCCTTACCGTCACCGGCAACAGCCTGGCCCAAAACGTGGGGCAGGCGGCCAAGACCGGCGGCGAGATAATCCGCAGCCTGGACGATCCCTGGAGCCAACAGGGCGGCCTGGCCATCCTGAGGGGCAACCTGGCCCCGGACTCGGCGGTGACCAAGCCGGCGGCCATACACCCGGACATGCAGCTGTTCAAAGGCATTGCCCGCTGTTTCGACTCCGAGGAGGCTGCCAACCAGGCCATCGGAGAGCAGAAGATTCAGCCGGGTGAGGTGGTGGTGATCCGCTACGAGGGGCCTAAGGGAGGCCCGGGCATGCCCGAGATGGCCACGGCCATGAAGATGCTCTACGGTCAGGGCCTGGCCCTGAAGACCGCCCTGATCACCGATGGCCGTTTTTCAGGCACCAACAACGGCTGCTTCGTGGGGCACATTTCGCCCGAGGCGGCCGAAGGCGGGCCCATCGCCGCGGTCCAGGACGGCGACGAGATCACCATCGACATCCCGGGACGCCAAGTGAACTTGGAAATCGACGAGGATGAGATGGTCCGGCGTATGGCCGCCTGGCAACGCCCCGCCTCCACCATCAACGAGGGCTACCTGGCCCTGTACGCCCGTCTGGCCACCTCAGCCGCGCAAGGGGCCATCATCCGCCACCGCAATTTATAGACCAGGCTCCCGGTGCACGATCTCTATCTGCACCCCATCCGGGGCCTTTAAGAAGGCGATCTGCACCCCCGGGCGGGGGGACATGGGCCCGGCGATGAATTCGGCACCCTTGGCCTCCAGTTCCCGGTAGGCCTGCTCCAGGTCCTCTACCAGAAAACCAAGCTCATAGGCGCCCCAACGGAGGTTGCCGCTCAGGGGCTCCACCTCCATCTCTGCCCGTTTGGGAGAAAGGGCCAAGATCGCACCGCCGACCTGGACCCGCACCAAAGGCATGCCCCGCACCTCCAGACGGGCAATCACCTCGCCGTTGAACATCTTTTGATAGTAGCTGATGGAGGCTTCCAGATCCTGGCAGCGGATGTGTACGTGGTCTAGTTCGAAGTTCATGCTTGCTCCTCCCAGAGCCTTTTGACCGTTGGTTTGGTCACTTTGCCCATGGCGTTCGTGGGCAGCTCAGCCACCAATTTCAAAAGCGAGGGCACCTTGTAGGCAGCCAGCCGCTCTTTACCCCAGGCGCGCAACTCATCCAAAGACAGATCAGCGCCGGGACCGAGGATCACCGCCGCGGCCACCCGCTCACCCCATTCCGGATCCGCTACGCCCACCACGCACACCTCGGCAATAGCCGGGTGACTCCGGAGCACCTCCTCGATCTCCAGGGCCGAGACCTTGTAGCCACCGGTCTTGATGATGTCCGTGCTCTGGCGGCCCATGATGCGCCAGTAGCCATCCTCCACCACGGCCACGTCGCCGGTTTTGAACCAGTCGTCCACAAACGACTCCGCGGTCTCAGCCGGGCGCTGCCAGTACTGCTTGAACACCGCGGGGCCCTTGATCTGTATCTCGCCGGATTCCCCCGCCGCCACCAGCGCGCCGGCCTCATCCACCAGCCGAGCCTCCACTCCGGGCAGGGGCTTGCCCACGGTGCCCGGCCGCCGCTCACCCCGGTAGGGGTTGGACAAGGCCATGCCGATCTCGGTCATGCCGTAGCGCTCCAAAAGGGTGTGCCCGCTGATTTCCTCCCATTTCTCCAGCACCGAAACCGGCAAGGCGGCAGAGCCTGAAACCATCAGGCGAATTTTTTTACAAGCCGCGGACATGCGTTGTTGTTCCTCTGCTGGCGCCGCCTGCCAGGCTGCGATGAGTTTGACATACACCGTGGGCACCGCCATTAACAGGGTGAGGTCTTCCTCCCTTAAACAGCGCCAGACCTCCTGGGCGTCGAAGCCGGGCAGCATGCGGCAGCGGGCCCCGGCCCACAGGGCGCAAGCCAAGACGTTGATAATGCCGTGCACGTGGTGCAGGGGCAAGACATGCAGGATATAGTCCTCGGCCGACCACTCCCAGGCCTCTATCAGCATGGTTATCTGGGCCTCAAGGTTGGCGTGGCTGGAGACCACTCCTTTGGGCGCACCGGTAGTGCCGCTGGTGTAGACGATCAGGGCGGGGCGCTGGGGCTCGATCTGGGGCAAGTCCGCCTCGGGCGAGGCCAAAAGCTCATCGCTTAGCAGGAAGCGAACCCCCAGCTCGGCGGCGATGGGCTCCAGTACATCGGTGTATTCGGCCGAGGCCACCACGGTCTTGGCCCCGCTGTCTTTGATTGCGTAGGCCATCTCCGTGGGTGGATGCAGTTCGCTCAGCGGCACCGCCACCCCGCCGGCCCGCCAGACGCCCCATTGACAAGCGGGCCAGACAAAATCCCGCGCAGCTAAAAAGGCCACCCTTTCCTCGGCCAGGTCGCGGTTGCCGGCCAATAGCCCGGCCGCCGCGCGGCCCGAGCCGGCCAGGAGTTGGGCGTAGCTGTAGGTCCCGCTGGGAGAGATGATGGCCGGCAAGTCGCCGAATCCGGCGGCGCGTTCCATCAGGGTTGGTGTGCGCAAGGCGTATTCCTTTCCTGGTCCCGGTGTGAAGCGGCACCATTATATAACGAGCGTGCCCAGCGCAAAGGAAAACTATATTGGTCTGATGGATAAAGCGTCCTGGTAATCCGGAGCGCTTTTTGCCAGAATTGAGATTAGCTTTTTCCGTGGGGAAATATCATTTTTCCGGCTGTGCTGGCCGGGGGACGGCTGCCGCCGTGAGGGCCAAAGCCGAGCCGCAAGGAGGAATATAATGGATGTGTTCGAAGCTATCATCAAGCGCCGCTCGGTGCGCAGCTTCTCTCAGGAACCCATAAGCCAAGAGCTGTTGACCAAGCTGATCGACGCCGCCCGGGTGGGGCCCAGCGGGGCCAACCGCCAACCCCTGGAATATGTTGTGGTGACCGAGGCCGATCTCTGTCAACAGGTGTTTGACTGCCTCAAGTGGGCCGCCTACACCACACCGCGGGGCACCCCGGCGCCCGGGTTCACGCCCACGGCCTATGTGGCGGTGTGCGTGAACACCGAGCTGTATCTGGAGGGCATTTACAAATACGACGTGGGCGCGGCCATCCAGACCATGCTGCTGTTGGGCGTGGCCAGCGGCCTGGGCTCCACTTGGCTCAAGTCCATCAACGTGCCCAAACTCAGCGAGATCATGGGCATCCCCGAGGGCGTGGAACTAGACTCCATCGTGGCCTTTGGCCAACCGGCCGAGGAGCCGATACTGGTGGACCTGGAGCCGGGTCAGGAGGGCCTGGAGGTGATCAAGTATTGGCGGGATGATGATGACCAGCAGTTCGTGCCCAAGCGACACATCTCACACATCCTGCACTGGCAAAAATACGGCGCTTAGCCGGAGCCAGCCCGGCCGGGGGAAACGGCCGCCCGGACAGCCGGCGGTTTCTCCCGGCCTGTTTTTTGTATTTGGACCTGGAAGAGGAACATGAGCCGAGTGAAACAACGCCTGGCCCAGGGCGAGGTGGTGGTGGGACCCTTTGTGGCCGAGGTGCGAAACCCCAACTTGGCCCACATGCTGGCCCACAGCGGTTTTGATTTTTTTATCCTGGACAACGAACACGGCGCCTTTTCAATGGAGACCGTGGCGGC
>JANQFN010000414.1 GCA_028277825.1 Desulfarculaceae bacterium | reverse complement strand
TCGGGTACAAATCATACCCCGACATCGTAGATGGTTTTTTCATAATTCCATGATGAATCCTACTCGAATCGCAAATGTCGCCCAACCTTCATGAAATATACGGGTTAACGCCTCGGCGGCTATCCGGTTTTGCCTTCCCCCTTTGGAGGAGTTGCCAGCCGCATCCGGCAAAAACAGCCTCTGTGCTTGCCGCCCCGGCCAAGGCGGGCTAGAATTGGCATTTATTTCCAGGGGAGAAGCGTCATGGGCCGCGCCCTGATCGTGGTGGATATGCTCAATGACTTCGTGCAGCCCGGGGGCAGCCTGTTCGTGCCCGGCGCGCCGGAGATCATCCCCGCCCTACAGCGGGAACTGGCCGCCGCCCGCCAACGGGGCGATCTGGTGGTGTATGTCTGCGACGCCCACGATCCCGATGACCAGGAATTCCAGCGCTTCCCGCCTCACGCCGTTGCCGGCAGCGGCGGTGCGGAGATCGTGCCCGAACTGGCGCCCCGGGAAGGCGAGGTGGTGCTCAGCAAACGCCGCTTTGATCCCTTTTTCGCCACCGATTTAGACGACCTGTTGGAGCGCGAGAAAGTCGAACTGGCCACGGTGGTGGGGGTCTGCACCCACATCTGCGTGATGGAGACCGTGGCCGGCCTGGCCAATCGCGACATCCCCGCCCGGGTGCCCACCGACGCGGTGGCCGATTTTGACGATGAACTGGCCGCGGCCGCCTTCAAGCGCATGGCCTCGGTCTTCGGCACCGAGGTGGCCTAAGCCATGCCGATTTCATGCCAGGGCCTCCTCTTCCTGCCCTGCCCGCGGAGACGTCATGAAATATAGAGTTCTGCTCTTATTACTGGGTGCCCTGGGCCTGGCCCTGAACATAGCCCCGGCCCTGGCCGAAAAGCCCCCGGACGGGCCGCCGCCGGCCCTGGTGCAGGTGGGCCAGGTGGTGCAAGACAACGTGGTGACCAAGGTCACCTTCGCCGGCACCGCCGAGCCCCACCGCCTGATCACCGTGGCCGCCCGGGTGGAGGGCATGGTCACCGAAGGCCTGGTGGAGGACGGCCAGGCGGTGAAAAAGGATCAGGTGCTGGTGCGCCTGGACACCAGCCGCCTGGGGCCGCGCCTGGCCGAGGCCCAGGCCATATTAAAGGAGTCCGAGACCACCCTCAGCCAATTCCAGCGGGACCTAAAACGCCAAAAGAGCCTGCACGCCAAGAAATCAGTGGCCTTGAAATCCTATGAGGACGCCCAGACCGCGGTGGAGCGGCAGCACGCCGCGGTGGACAGCCAGCGCCAGCGCATCAGGCAGCTCAAGCTGGACCTCAAGTACTCCACGGTGCGCACGCCGGTGAGCGGGGTGGTGGTGGAACGCCAGGCCTTTGTGGGCGAGTGGGTCAAAAAGGGCGGCCCGGTGGCCCGCATCTCGGTGCTGGACCCGTTGAAGGTGGTGGTGCCGGTGCCCGAACGCTATTTGCCGGCCCTGGCCGTGGGCAACCAGGCCTGCGCCACGGCCGACGCCCTGCCCGGCCGTGAGTTCTGCGGCCGGATCCAGGCCATCATCCCCAGCGGCGACGCCAAAAGCCGCACCTTCCCGGTGCAGCTGCGCCTGGCCAACCCCGGCGGCGAGATCATGCCCGGCATGCTGGTCAGGGTCACCTTAAGCGTGGGCCGCGAGCACGACGCCCTGCTGGTGCCCAAGGACGCCCTGGTCATGTCGGGAGCGGCCCACACCGTGTTCGCGGTGATGGAGGGCAAGGCGGTGCCCCTGCCGGTGAACCTGGTGGCGGCCCACGGCAATCTGATGGAGGTGACCGGACCGCTGCAGGCCGGCATGACCATCGTCACCCTGGGCAATGAACGGCTCTTCCCCGGCCAGCCGGTCAAGGTGCAAGCCCCCGGCGGCAGCCCGGCCGAAGCCGGCCCCAAGAAGTAGAGGCATTTCAAGTGAAGCTGGTCTCGGCCGCCATCAAGTTTCCCATCAGCGTAACCGTAGGCGTGATCCTGCTGGTGATGTTCGGGCTGCTGGCCCTGTTCGCGGTGCCGGTGCAGCTCATACCCGACGTGGACCGGCCCACCATCACGGTGCGCACCAACTGGCCCGGCGCCTCGCCCCAGGAGATCGAGCGCGAGATCATCCAACGCCAGGAAAAGGAGCTCAAGAGCGTCGAGGGGCTTTTGCGCATGACCTCTGAGTCGGTGAACAACCGGGGAACCATCACCCTGGAGTTCCCGGTGGGCACCGACATGGACACCGCCCTGGTCAGGGTGAACAACAAGCTGCAGCAGGTGCCGCGCTATCCGGCCAACGCCGACAAGCCCATCTTGATCTCGGCCAGTGAAAACGCGCCGCCCATCGCTTGGATGGTGATTACCAAAAAGAACCCCGACTCGCCGGACCCGGAAAACCTGCGCACCGTCATTACAGAGCGCATGCTGCCCATGGTGGAGCGGGTGCCCGGCGTGGCCTCCTCCACCCTCTATGGCGGCCGCGACACCGAGATGCAGGCCCTGGTGGACCCCAAGGCGGTGGCGGCTTATTCCCTGACCATGGAGCAGATACGCCGCGCCCTGGTGGCCGAGAACACCGATGTCAGCGCCGGCGGCATGGACGAGGGACGGCGGCGCTACCAGGTGCGCACCAAGAGCCAGTTCAACAACCCCGCTGACATCGAGGAAGCGGTGGTGGCCTATGACAAAGGGGCGCCGGTGTTCTTTAGGGACATCGGCCGCGCCCGCCTGGGCTACGCGCCGGCGTTCGCCAAGGTGCTGCACTACGGGCACCCGACCCTGGTGTTCAACGCGGTGCGCGAGACCGGCACCAACGTACTGGAGGTGATGGCCGCGCTGAAACAGGCCTTCAAAAACATCAACCAGGAGTTGTTGGCCGAGCTGGGCCTGGAGATCCACCAGGCTTATGATGAGACCGAATACATCCACCAGGCCATCGACCTGGTCAGAAACAACATTTACATAGGCGGCGGCCTGGCCATCTGTGTGCTGCTCATCTTTTTGCGCAGCATCTCGGCCACCTTCATCGTGGCCCTGGCCATCCCCATCAGCCTCATCGGCACCTTCATCATGATGTCCTTGTTCGGCAGGAACATCAACGTCATCTCCCTGGCCGGACTGGCCTTCGCCTCGGGCATGGTGGTGGACAACGCCATCGTGGTCTTGGAGAACATCTTCCGCCGCCGCCAGGAGGGCGAAAGCCGCATGGACGCGGCTTACAACGGCACGGTCCAGGTCTGGGGCGCCATTCTGGCCAGCACCCTGACCACGGTGGCGGTGTTTCTGCCCGTGCTGCGGGTGAAACAGGAGGCGGGCCAGCTATTCGCCGACATCGCCATCGCGGTGTCCTTTGCGGTGCTGTTGTCCCTGGTGGTCTCCATCACGGTGATACCGTCGTTGGCCGCGCGCATCGTGGGCGGGGCCCGCAAAGACCGAGGCGAGGACGGTGAGACCAAATCCCGCCGCTCTTTATCCAATCCGCTCACCGCCTTCGGCAGCGGAGTGCGCAAGCTGATCGGCTTCACGGTCTACAAGATCAGCAGCTCGGCCGTGGCCTCCTTGGGCGTGGTGCTGCTGATGACCAGCCTGGCCCTGGGCATGGCCTGGTTCCTGGCCCCCAAGGCGGAATACCTGCCCACCGGCAACCGCAACCTGGTGCTGGGCATCATGCTGCCCCCACCGGGCTACAACGTGGCCGAGCTGACCAAGGTGGGCGACCAGATCGCCAAGGAATGGAGCGGCCATTGGGGTCCGGACCCCTACAAGCGCGAGGGTTTCAAGGAAAGGCCCGGTTTCAAGACCTTTTTCTACGTGGGCTGGGGCGCCCAGGTCTTCATGGGCGTGGCCGCCTGGGATGAAAGCCGGGTGCGTGAGCTGATACCCATCATGGCCCGCACCCTGGCCGGTATCCCGGGCATGATTCCCATCGTGCAACAGACCTCTCTGTTCCAGCGGGGGGTGTCCTCGGGCCGCACCATCGACTTGGACTTAACCGGCCCGGACTTAGAGCGCCTGGTGGCCCTGGGCGGCCGGCTCTTCGGCCAGATCCAGGGTCTTCTGCCCGACTCCCAGATCCGTCCCATCCCCGGCCTGGACCTGGGCCAGCCCGAGCTGCGCTTCACCCCGGACCGGGTGCGCGCCGCCGCGGTGGGCATGAACGCCTCATCCATCGGCTTCAACCTGGACGTTTTGGTGGAGGGCGCCAAGATCGACGAGATGCGGCGCGAGGGCTACAACATCGATCTGAAACTGATGGCCGACCCCGAGAGCGTGGGCCAGACCCAGGACCTGGGCCGCATGGAGGTGAACACCCCGGACGGGCGCCTGGTGACCCTGGCCTCGGTGGCCCCGCCCAAGCTGGTGGGCGGCCCCACCCAGATCAACCACATCGAGCGCCAGCGGGCGGTGACCCTGCGCATCTACCCGCCGCGCACACTGGCCCTGCAGGAGGCCATGGAGACGCTTGAAACCCAGGTGGTCAAGCCCCTGTTG
The DNA here is from genome assembly GCA_028277825.1 of Desulfarculaceae bacterium. Classification (GTDB taxonomy): domain Bacteria; phylum Desulfobacterota; class Desulfarculia; order Desulfarculales; family Desulfarculaceae; genus Desulfoferula. The sequence goes on along the minus strand of JANQFN010000414.1, from coordinate 2,218 downwards.
GCCTCCGGCGAGGTGGCGCCGCCCTTCGGCATCACCCTCTCGGGCACCGCCGACGACCTGACCCAGACGCGGGAGGCCCTGCAGGGCAACTTCCTGTTGGCCCTGGCCATCACCTTCTTATTGATGGCCGCCCTGTTTGAGAGCTTCCTCTATCCCCTGGTGATCATGTTCAGCGTGCCCCTGGCCGCGGCCGGCGGCTTTTTGGGCCTGTGGGCGGTCAACGCCACCCTGAGCCACCAGCCCCTGGACGTACTCACCATGCTGGGCTTCATCATCCTGATCGGCATCGTGGTCAACAACGCCATCTTGATCGTGCACCAGACCTTGCGCGGCCTGCGCAACCGGGGCCTGGAGCCCCGGGAGGCGATCCGCGCGGCGGTTCAGATGCGCACCCGGCCCATCTTCATGAGCGCTTTGACCTCGGTGTTCGCCATGTTGCCCCTGGTCCTGTTCCCCGGCGCCGGTTCGGAACTCTACCGAGGCCTGGGCTCGGTGGTGGTGGGCGGCCTTTTGGTCTCCACCGTGTTCACCCTGTTCCTGGTGCCCTCGCTCTTAAGCCTGGTGCTCAGCGCCCGCCGCCGGCTGTCCCAAATGGCAGGACGTGAATTCAAGCCCTAGTAAGGTTTTGCCAGAGCGCCGGCGGGTGGTATGATCTGAACAAAGCATTAAGGCTTGCCCCCAAGGAACCCTTCCGGCTGGGAAAGGAATCACCTGATGAGCGACAACGTCAAGCTATATGCCCTGAGCACCTGCAGCCACTGCAAAAGCACCAAAAAACTTTTGGACGACAACGAAGTTGCATACGACATCGTGCAGGTGGACCTCTGCCAGGGCGACGAACGCACCGACATGATCGCCGAGGTCAAAAAGTACAACCCCAACTGCTCGTTCCCCACCTTGTTGATCGGCGACAAGGTGATCGTGGGCTACCGGGAGAACGACATCAAGGAGGCCCTGGGCCTATGACCGCGCAAGAACTCTATGAGATGCTGAAGAAGGTCCAGGAGCCCAAGGGCTATTTCTTCAATAAGGACACCGAGCGCACCATGGAGTTGATGGAGGCGCTTTTGGTCAACAAGGAGCGCTACGGCTACATGTGCTGTCCCTGCCGCCTGTCGGCCGGCGATCGCGAAAAGGACGCGGACATCATCTGCCCCTGCGTGTACCGCGAACCGGACGTGGCCCAGTTCGGCTCCTGCTATTGCAATCTGTATGTGACCGAGGCCTGGAACCAGAGCGTAGAGGACCAAAAGTACGTGCCCGAGCGGCGCCCCCCGGAGAAGATGGGCTTTTAGTAAAAGCCTCTACAGACCACAAATGAGTCCGGACCTGCTGGCCAGGCCCGGACTCTTTGTTGCAAGCTCAATCAGGTTTCGATGGTGCAGCTCTCAAAATCGATCTTCTTGCCGCAGGCCTTGCAGGTGTGCTCGCGGTCAAACTCATCAGAGAAAATCTCCTTCTCCTCACCGCACTCGGGGCACTTGCAGATAAAGGCCTTAAGCGACTTGTTGGCTTCGAAACCGGGGCAATGACGGGGGGTACTCACAACGGCCTCCTTTGGGTGAGAGCGCTTGCCTGGCGGCCCGGGAACGGCGCGCAACGGCAACTTTAATGGTTTCTCGATCCGAACCTCTTGTAATAATATTATTTTTGACCGCCAACCCCCGGGGCGTCAAGCCGCGATCATTCCACTTGGTTCCCGCCCTCATGGGCATGGTTGCATCAGGCTCGGCTTTGGTGTAGTTAAGAGCCTTCAAGCCTCGCCGGGATGATTCCCGGGCAGGCAGTATTTTCATCGTCTGGAGGACACTTCATGGCAGTCGTGGCTCCTTTTCGGGCCCTGCGTTTCGACCCCGGCCGGGTCTCCAGCCTGACCAATGTGGTCACGCCACCTTATGACGTCATTAACGCCCAACAGCAGGACGCCTATTATGAGGCGGACCCGCACAACATAATCCGCATCGAACTGAACCGGAAGCGGACCAGCGACAGCCCCACCGACAACCGCTACACCCGCTCGGCCGAGCACTTCCAAGCCTGGCGGGAGCAAGGCGTCTTCACCAGGGAGGATGTGCCCTCCTTTTACATCTCCGAGACCACCTATACCGATGCCGACGGTGTGGAGAAGGTGCGCCGGGGATTTTTCACCCTGCTCAAGGTGGAGGACCGCTCCAAGCGCAAGGTGTTGCCGCATGAAAAAACCTTCACGGTGCACAAG
>JANQFN010000408.1 GCA_028277825.1 Desulfarculaceae bacterium | reverse complement strand
ACTTCATGGTGGGGCTTCCCGGCGAAACCGACGAAGACGTTGCAGAATTGATCGGCCTGGTGCGCCGCCTGCGCAGCCAGGTGGTGAGTTTTTCCCGGGCCCAAGGCCGGCTGGGCCGGGTGACCGTGAGCCTGAACGCCTTTGTGCCCAAGCCCTGGACCCCTTTCCAGTGGGAGCCCATGGCCCCCCTGAAGTTGATCAAGGCCCGCATGACCCGGGTCAAAAAGGCGCTGGCCCAAACGGCCAACCTCAAAGTGACCACCGACGTGCCCAAGTACGCACTGTTGCAGGCGGTTTTGGCCAGAGGCGACCGCCGGCTGACCCCCTTGCTGGAGGCGCTGGCCCGGGGGCTTGTACCGGAGCGGGCCTATGCCGCCAGCGGGGTGGACCCGGATTTTTATGCCCAGCGCCGGCGTGAACGGGAGGAACTTTTGCCCTGGGCTTTTGTTGACCATGGCATCACGGACGGCTATCTTTGGGCCGAGGCGCAGAGAGCCGAGCGCCAGGCCCTTAGCCCGGTTTGCGAACCAGAAACCTGCCGCCGTTGCGGCGTGTGTGGTTGAGCATAGATGGACCGACACGACCTGGAAAATATTCTCAGCGATCCTGACCTGGTCCTGTCGCTGGAAAAGAGCGACCCCCGCCGGGCCGAGGAGCTGTGGCACGGGTTGAGCCCCGATGAGCGCCTGCGCGCGGTCCTGGCGGCCAGGGGAACCTCCCGGGAGCGGCTTATCGTACTGGCCGCCGACAGCGGCCCCCTGCTCAGGTCTCTGGCCCCGGACGAGCTCGCGGCCACGGTGCTGGAACTGGGCCCGGACGACGCCGGAGCCCTGATCGAGCTGTGCTCCGACGAGCAGCTCACCTATCTGCTGGACCTCACCGGCTGGGTGAAGGAACGTTTCGCGCCTGAGCGCTACCAGATATGGCTGCCCCTGGTGCTGGACGCGGGCGCCAAACGCCTCAAGCGCTGGCTTGAGAGCACCGACCTGGAGGTGCTGACCCTGTTGTTCGCCTTCTGGATGCGGGTGGTCAAGTGGCTGCCCAGCCAGGACGAGCAGGAGCCGCCCGACGACTTGCCCCGCTTCACCCTGGACAACACCTATTACATCGACATCCGGGATCAAAAGGCCCAGGGCTTCATCGCGCAGGTGCTGGTGATGCTCAAAAGCGAGCTGCCCGACCTCTATGGCAAGGTCATGGAGGCGGTGATCTGGGAGCAACCGGCCCAGGTGAACGAGTACGCCACCCGCTGGCGCACCGGGCGCATGGCCGACCACGGCTTCCCCGACCGTCTGGAGGCCCTGGAGCTGTGGGCCTCGCCAGCCCCCGGCGAGGCCGACTGGCAGGCGCTGGCTCCCAAGGCGGACGCTGGCGCCCAGGCGCGGCCCCGCTCCGACGGGCCCCTGAATCTTTTACCCGATGGCAGGGCCCTGCCGGTGGTGGCCGGCCAGATTGAGGGCCAGGC
>JANQFN010000397.1 GCA_028277825.1 Desulfarculaceae bacterium | reverse complement strand
CAGGGGGTGCAGGTCCTCGGGCGAGGCGGCCAGGCCCTCGATGGTGATCAGGTCCCGCTGGTGGGCCTCCACCGCCAGGAGCAGGCAGGTGGATACGGAGCGCCCGTCCATGAGCACCGTGCAGGCCCCGCAGTCGCCCTGGTTGCAGCCGATCTTGGTGCCGGTGAGCCTTAGCTCCTCCCGAAGCACCTCGGCCAAGGACTGCCAGGGGTAAACCGCCACCTCGTAGCGGTCGCCGTTCACTATGAGTTCTATGGTTTGTTTGGACATGAATCGCTTCTCCGGGGAAGGCTTAAAGGCCTGTCGGCCCGTCTGCATATAAATATGTGAATTTTACTATAATTCTAGACTTCAGGTTAGCAGGGGCCCAGAGGCCGGTCAAGACCTGTTTTGGCGGGAAAATCGTTCACTATGATGAACGCTCGTCTCCGGGCATAAACCCGGGGCGCAGTTGCTGGGCCGGGGTGAAAAGCCTCCGCCGGGCCAGGCTGACCGCCAGCACGCTGCCCACGGTGGTGGAGCCCACCAGCATGAGCATCACCACGATCTGGTACTTGATGGCCGACAGGGGATCGGCCCCGGCCAGAATCTGGCCGGTCATCATGCCCGGGATGAACACCAGCCCCACGCCCATCATGGAATTTATGGAGGGGATCATGCCCGCGCGCACCGCCTCGGAGAACATGGCCGCGGTGGCCTCGCGGGGGTCGGCGCCCAGGCACAACAGGGTCTCCACCTCAGCGCTCCGGTTTCTGACCTCGCTGAACAGCCGTTCCACCGACAGGGCCATGGCATTCATGGAGTTACCCACCACCATGCCGCCCAAAGGCAAAAAATAGCGCGGCAGCCACCAGGGATCGCTGGCCACCACCACCCCCACCACCAGGTAACTCACCACCATGTAGGACAAGAGCATGGACAGGAAAATGGGCCAGAACACCGGCACCCCGTGTTGCTTGACCCGGCCGGTGACGATGCGGGCGGCAAAGAAGATCATGCCCGCGAAAATGGCCAGGACCGGCCATGGCGTCTGCAGACCGAAGACATAGATGAGCACGTAGCCCATCAGGAAAAGTTGGGCAAAGGTGCGCAAGCTGCCCACCAGGATGTCCCGCCCCAGGCCCAGCTTGAGCCACAAGGAAGCTCCGCCGGCCAGCAGCACGAAACCCAGGGCCAGGGCCAGTTGCAGGTAACCTATCTCCAGGGCGCCGCTCATGGTTCCTCCCCCAGGGCGCCGTCTTTGAGCACCAGGACGCGGGTGTCGCCCGCATGCCGGGGGGGCTGGTGGCTCACCATCACCACCGCCCTGTCCGCCGCGGCCTGCTTGGCCGCCTCCCGTTCCACCAGGCGGCGCGAATCCGGGTCCAGGGCGCTGACCGGCTCGTCTAAAAGCAGCACCTGGGGCTCCAGCAACAACAAGCGGGCCAGGGCCACCCGCTGCTTCTGACCCAGGGACAGACCCCCGGCGTTCGCTGCCAAATCAAGTTCCCCCAGGCCCAGGCCGTCCAGCATCTCCCGTAGGGTCTGGTCGGCGGGAGCGTCCTGCTCCCGCGCGGCGTGCAGTTTGAAAGGCCGGCGCAGGTTGTCCCGCACACTGCCGGCCAGCATCACCGGGCTCTGACCCAAAAGCGCCACCCGCCGCCGCAGTTGAGTGGGCGGCCACTGTTCCAGCGGCTTGCCTCCGAAGGATATGCGTCCCGCGCTGGGCTCGGCCAGGCGGTTCATGAGGCGCAACAGGCTGGATTTGCCTGCGCCGGAGGGCCCGCTGATCCAGACCAAATGGCCGGGGGACAGGCGCAGGTCCACCCCTGACAGCACCTGTTTGCCGTCCGGCGCCTGCCAGGACACGCCCTCCAGCAGCAGTTCCGGTTGGGAATCGTGGAGAGACTTCTCTGAAGCTAACCGGGACATGCTAAATGTTGATCAGCTCGTACTCCCGGCTGCCCAGGCCGATCTGGGCCGCGTAGTCTAGCTGTATCTCCCAGTCGATCTTGGGGTATACGTCCCGGAACTTGTCGTCCCCGGGCGCAAAGGCCTCTTTGAGGCAGGAGTGGGGATTGCCCGGCGCCTGGTTCACCAGGTCGGCTGAGGCCTGGTCAATGGCCACCGGGTCAATGGAGGCCACGATGCCCACATCAGCCACCAGGGGCGCGTCCTGGTGGGGGTAACAGTCGCAGGCCGGGCTCACCTGGGTGATGAAGTTGAAGAAGACGCTTTTGTCCTCCTTGCCCATGAGCGAACCCTTGCTGTAGGCGATCATGCGCCGCATCAGGTCGGGAATCTCCGCATCCCACTGGATCT
>JANQFN010000386.1 GCA_028277825.1 Desulfarculaceae bacterium | reverse complement strand
GGTGCCGGTCATCAGGGACATATGGCTGTCGGCGGCGTTGCGCACCGACTGTATGTTGCGGGCCAGGGAGAAACTGAAGTGGCGCTGGAAAATCTGGTTGGCGGCCACCAACTCCTTGAAGGGCGGGCCGGGCAGGGTGAAGGCCAGGACGTCTTCCTGGGCGGTCACCGTGAACAGGGCCAGTTCACCCTGCAAAAGACTCACCGAGCCGAAGGTCTCGCCCTCGCCGCGCACGTCCACCAAAATATCCTGACCGGTCTCATCGGGCAGGGTGACCTTCACCGAGCCAGACATGATCACGAACAGGTTCTCGCTGGGCTTGTCGCCGGCGGTTAAAATCACCTCGCCGGTGGGAAAGTAGGCGATCTCCATCAAGGAGACCAAACTATTCAACTCCTCTGGAGCCAAGGTGTCAAAAGGCACCACGGTCTGCAGGAAATCTCTGATGCGGGGCAGAGGAAATTCGCCCATCGGCCCTCTTTCCGGCGGCGCGCTTTCTGGCCGCGTGCGACTGACCCACACTTCCCCGCTGGGCGCTGGGGCGCTTGCGCCGCCAGTGCCGGGAGGGGAAGCAATGGGTGGGGTGCGCCCGGTGTCAGCCGAGGCGCCGGGCGCAATCCCTGCCGCTTGTGGGAGCGATGTACAACCAACAGGGATGCGCCCGCAGGCCCTTTGACCAAAAATACTCCGAATATACTAAGAAAATACCCTGCCCGCCGCCATGGGGGGAAACCCTTATTTTCCGGGGGGAGCCCCCTACCTCGGCGGCGGGTGCCATGTGCTATGTCTTGTTGCCGGCTGACAAATCAGGGCCGGCCGGGTCCACGTGCACAATGGCCTCCCCGGCGTCCTCGATGTCGGCCAGCAGACACAGCTCCACCTGTTTGGCGATGTCATGGCCCTCCACCACGCTGAGTTGTCCGTCCACCACGATGTGCAGCTGCATCTGATGGCGGCCGCCGGCGCTGCGCACCTTCAGGTCGTGGATGCTGCGCACTCCCTCCACGCCCAGGGCGCAGGCGGCGATGCTCTCCATCACCTCCGGCCCGGGCGCGGTGTCGGCCATCTCCTTGACCGCGCTCCACAGGATCCCCAGCCCCACCTTGAGGATCAACAGCGACACCACCAGGGCGGCCCAGGAATCCAGACTGTGCCAGTCCGGGTTGATCAGACCGCCGGCCACGCCCAACAGCACCGCCACCGAGGAAAGGGCGTCGGAGCGGTGGTGCCAGGCGTTGGCCACCACCGCCGGGCTGCCGATGCGCTTGCCCACGGCCACGGTCACCCGGTAAAGGGCTTCTTTGGCCGCAATGGAGCAGGCGGCAGCCACCAGGGCCAGCCAGGTGGGATGATATTCGGCGCCGGTGGCGATGTCGTAGAGGGCCTCGTAGCCCAGATAAACCGCCGCGGCCATCAGGGCGGCGCCCACCACAAAAGCGGCCATGGTCTCGATGCGGCCGTGACCGAACTGGTGGCGGGGGTCGGGTGCGCTGCGGCCTATCTTCAGGCCCACCAGCACCACGCCGTCGGTTATGAAGTCGCTCAGGGAATGGGCGGCGTCAGCCACCAGGGCATGGCTGTGGCCGTAGATGCCGGCCAGAAACTTGCCCACCACCAGGACGGCGTTCACCCCCACGCCCAGCCAGGTGACCTTACGGCCCTCGCGTCCACCCTGCTCCAGTTCAGAACCCATGCCACTCCTTCTGGCCGTTGCCCAAACCCCCTATATGTTAGGGCAGGCGGTGACATATGACAATCACCGCCTGTTCAGCGCGCTAGGCAAGCGCGCCGGCAAGTGCCATAATACGCACAACCGGTTTCCACCTCTGGGTTCAAAGGACGCCT
>JANQFN010000382.1 GCA_028277825.1 Desulfarculaceae bacterium | reverse complement strand
AACCACAGGGGGGCGAACAGGGCCACGCAGAGCAGGGCGGGCAGCAGGGCCGCCTGCCCTTCGCCCCCAAAAACGCCTCCAGCCAAAACAGCGGCAGCCAAGACCAGCAGCACAAAGGCGGCCAGGGGCCAGAGGTCCTGTTGCCGCCGCCACACGGCTAGGCCCAGACCGGCGGCGAACAGCAACACCAATTCCCAGCCCAGGGCCGGGCCCACGAACCGCAGCCATCCGGCCAGTTGGCCGCTTAAGGAAGGCGCCGTGGGCAAGGGTGAACCCAAGGGTCCGGCCAGCCACCGGAGCAATATGGCTGGGACCAGGCCCAAGGCGGCCCCGGCCCCAAAGGCCCCGGGCTGAGCCAGCAGCCAGCGCCACCAGGCCTGATCCCGTTGCCAATTGGCGAGTATATGGGTCAGGAGCAGGCCCGGCAAAAGCAGCCAGGCCTGGGGAGCGGTGAACAGGGCCAGGCCCCAGGCCAGGCCGGCCCAAAAATAATCAGTCAAGTGCCGCTGTTGGTAAAACTTGATTCCCGCCCACAGGGCAAAAGTCATTGCCAGGCAAGCGGCGCTGCCCCCGGCGCCCAGATGCCCCTGCGCCACGGCCCAGGGGCTCACCGCCAAAAGAGCGGCGGCCACCAGGGCGGCACCCCGGGATGAGAGGGCCGCCAGGCAAAGCCGGTAAAGGGCCCATATGTTCACCGCCCCCAGGCAGGCGGCCACCAGGCACGCCCAGAGCGAGGCGGACAGGGCCGGTCCCGGCTGGCCGGCCGGACCCAAAAGATGCGTGATCACCCCCCATACCCAGGCGGCGGGAACATGGAGCAAGCCGGCCAGCAAGGGGAAGGCCTGGTGCCAACCGGCCTGATTGGCGATGAATCCGGCGGTTTGCGGCTCAGCCCAGGACTGCCCGGCCCAGTTGATCCCCCACAGCCTGAGCAGCAGGCCCAACAGCACCAGCAGGCCCAAGAGCAGTGTCGCCACCGGCAATCTGATCGGCCATGGCAAAAATCGCTTCATACCTGGGCTGCCTTTGTTAGCAATAACCGGGCTGGACTAAAAGGGTCTGGGGTATTTTTTTATGCCCTGGGGCCGGAACCACTGTCAAGGCGTGGGCTTCTCTGAAAAAAGGACTTTGTGCACCGCCTATGTTACAGGTAAGTTGGCACAGGAAACGGTTGCAGCCAAGTAAGCGTTTTCAGTAACTTGTTTCCCGGGAGAAGAGCCAAGTGAGCGCAGAGGCCCAAGCACATAGTCCCCAGGAGCGATCCTGGTCCTGGGCGCCGCTGTTGGCCGGCGGTTTTTTGGTTATCGCCCTGCCCTGGTTGCAGCGCTGGCTCTATCTGTTCCCCGACGGCGACCACCTGCTCTACTACAGCGGCGACTTCGTGGAGCTTGCCGCCCAGCGGGGCTATTTCTTCCATACGCTGGCCCAGGGCAAACTGGTGCTTTGGGATCCTCTGATGGGTACCGGCCAGCCGTTCTTGTCCTATCTTTTCGACCTGTTCAACCCCATTTCCCTGCTGTCGGTGTTTTATCTGCAAGAAGGCGTTTTGCGCAACGAATTCGCGCAGACCATACTGGCAGTGCACTGCTCCATCGCCGGGCTGGGGGCCTTTTTGCTGGGCCTGCAGATGGGCCTGGGCCGCACCGCAGCCACCATCATGGGCATGGTCATGGGCTGCATGGGCGTGGTGGTGGCCCACAGCCACCACTCCATGATGATTCAGACCTTCTGCTGGGCGCCCTACGTCTTCCTGTTCCTGCAGCGGGGACGCCAGAAAAGCCCCTGGCTGAACGGGGCCTGGGCCGGGGTGGTGTTCGGCATGTGCTTCATCGGCGGCATCCCTCAAATTTTCTATTACGTCATGTTCGGGGTGGGCCTCTACGTAATCTACTGGGCGGTGTTGGACATAAGGCAGGGCGGCTGGCGCCGGGCTCTGTCCCGGGGGTTGTCGGTCTATATCGCCCTGGGTATCGCCTCGGGCCTGATGGCCCTGCCCAACCTGCTGCATCTGCTGATGGCCGCCCTGGGCGATCCGGTGGGGGTGCACGACGCCGCCGCCCTGGCCGGCAAGCACCGGGTGATTTTCAGCCAGCAGATGTCAGGTCATTGGGGTATGCTGGTCTCCTTTTTGGCCCCGGGCTTCATGGGCATCAGCGACGAATACACCTCTTACGTGGGCATCCTGCCCCTGGCCCTGGCTTTGTTGGCCCTGGTGTACGTCAAGAACCCCACAGCTGGCTTCTGGAAGCTGTTGACCCTGGCCGGAGTGATCCTGATGCTGGGCGGCAACTTCGGCCTGCACAAGGTCCTCTTGGATATCCTGCCCGGCTACGAGTTGTTTAGAGTCACCGCCCGCTGGGTCTTTTTGAGCCACCTGGGACTATTGGTCCTGGCCGGCTATGGCCTGGCCTGGCTGTTCAGCCGGCCCCAGGCCGCCGACCTCAAGCCGGCGAGCCGCTTTCTGGCCGTGGTCAGCAGCCTGCTGCTGGGCCTGATCCTGGCGGTGCTGGTGCTCAGCTCCTTGAACATCCCGGGTCAGAATTTAAACAGCGCCCTGCCTGTGCTGAGCATGCTGGGCTGGCCCCTGTTCATGCTCTGCGCCCTGTGGTGGGTGCTGCACCGCCTGGCCCGGGGGGCCTCGTTCAGGGCCCTGGGCCTGCTCTTGGTGGCCCTGGTGGCTCTGGATGTGGGCTTTTTTTACGCGCCCATGACCGCCTGGGACCGGGGCAGCTTTGGCAAGGACCCCAGCCTGATCAGCCCGGAGCAGGACCAACGCGCGGCGCACATGGCCCGCCTGGCCGCCGGCGATTGGCCCTCGCGGGTGCTGGCCAACCGGGGCGAAATCGGCGGCTTTTTGGGCGAGCTTTACCGCCACCGTTTGGAATTAATCAACCCGCCGGGCGGCTACATGGACCGCATGTTGCCCCTGGGCTTTTGGCAGATCTGGTGGCACAAGGACCAGAACCCGCGCTTTTTGGACCTGCTGGCGGTGAAGGTCATTGAAAACAATAATCCCCTGCTCAAGGCCACCCGGGACAATTGGGTTTTGGTGGGCCACAGCCAATCGGCGGCGCCCCTGCCCCCTGGCGGCACGGTGCGGGAACTGGCGCTGGACACCAGGGTGATTTTCGCCCAGCACGCCGCGCCCGGAGACACCCTGGCCCGGGTGACCCTGGTCGACCAGGACAAGGCTGTGCACACCTGGCCCCTGCGCCTGGGCCAGGAACTGGAAGGGAAAGGAAAAGTCATATTGAGCCTGCCCCAGGCGGTCCCGGCCAGCGAGGTCATTCTCAGCTCCAGCCACCCCCGCAGCGTGGTGCAGATCAAGGCCCTAACCGCCGACGGCGTGAAGCTGGCCGACCGGGTGTTCAGCAAGCCCTTAGACACGGGTTTCCGACAAAACCTCAGGGCACTGGATAAGGCCTTTTTCGTGTCCCGGGCCGCGGTGGTCGAGCCGGACTGGGAATACGGCGAGGCCCTTTTGTCCCTGGACCCCTCGCGCAGCCTGATCTTCCGGCAGGCCCCGCCCGGCTACCAGCCGCCCCAGAAGCCGGCCTTGACCCCGGGAGGACAGGTTAAGGCGCAAAAATGGCAGGATGAGAAAGTAGAATTAACCGTGTCGGCCCAGCGCGACGGCTATTTGGTGATGAGCCAGAGCGCCTTCCAGGGCTGGCGGGCCCGCCTGGACGGCAAACCGGCTCCTATCTTCAAGGCCTATGGCTTTTTGATCGCCGTGCCCGTCCCGCCGGAGAACACCGGCTCAGCCTGGTCTACGATGAACCCCTGGTAAAGGCCGCTTTGGCCGTGCCGCCGGCCCTGCTGATCGTTATAATTGCCTGGAGCCTGTGGGCCTGGCGGCGCAGGAGCGCCCAAACCGCCAAAGCATGAATTAATACCTGCACCGGGAAAAACGTCACTGGCCAACATGGAAACCATCGTAGTCATCCCCACCTACAACGAAGCCGACAACATCCCCGAACTGACCCGGGCCCTGTTGGACCTGGACCTGGATCTGGGCATCCTGATCGTGGATGACAATTCGCCCGACGGCACCGGACGCCTGGCTGATGAACTGGCCGCCAATGAGCCGCGCATCATGGTCAGGCACCGGCCCGGCAAGCTGGGTCTGGGCACCGCCTATGCCCAGGGTTTCGCCTGGGCGCTTGAAAACACCAATGCCTCTCTGTTTGCCCAGATGGACGCGGACTTCTCCCACCACCCCTCGGTGTTGCCGGACCTGGTGGCCGCCGCCCGGCGCGGACTGGTGGCTATCGGTTCGCGCTACGTGCCCGGCGGCGGAGTGAAGAACTGGGGCCTGGGCCGGCGCATCCTGAGCCGGGGGGCCAGCCTCTATGTGGGCACCATCCTGGCCCTGCCGGTTAACGACCTCACCGGCGCCTTCAAGTGCTGGCCCCGGGCGGTGTTGGAGCGCTTGGAGTTGGAGACCCTGCAGGCCGGAGGCTTTGCCGCCCTGTCGGAAATGACCTACCGGGCTCACTGTATGGGCTGTAAGTTCCAGGAGGTGCCGATCATCTTCGAGGACCGCCGGGTGGGCCAATCCAAGCTGACCCCGGCCATCGCCCTGGAGGCCATGCTCAACGTCTGGCGTTTGCGCTTCCAGGGGCGCTTCAAACCCCGCAACCGTCCCTAGCCAAGCCATATCCCACCTAAAACCGCTTGTCCCTCAAGGTGCGCTGGGATAGGCTTTGTCCAGACCAAAAAACCGCAGCCAAGGAGCCATATGCCACGAGCCCTGATCATCGGCGTCACCGGACAGGACGGCTCTTATCTGTCTGAGTTCCTTTTGGACAAGGGCTATGAGGTGGGCGCGGTCAGCCGCAAGACCTCCTCTGACTCCAGTTGGCGCATCGGACACATCCTCGACCGTTTGCAGATGTTCAGCGCCGATCTGGTGGACCAAAGCTCCATCACTAAAGTTATCGAGGCGTTTAAGCCCCAGGAGGTCTACAACCTGGCGGCCATGAGCTTTGTGCCCCATTCCTGGGAGGCGCCGGTCCTGGCCGGCGAGGCCACCGCCCTGGGCGTCACCCGGGTGCTGGAGGCGATCCGCCACAGCGATCCGGCCATACGTTTTTACCAGGCCTCCACCTCCGAGATGTTCGGCAAGGTCTCCCAGAGCCCCCAGAACGAGGACACCATTTTCCACCCGCGCAGCCCCTACGCCGTGGCCAAGGTCTACGGCCACCACATCACGGTGAACTACCGCGAGTCCTACGGCATGTTCACCTGTTCGGGAATCCTGTTCAACCACGAATCGCCCCGCCGGGGCCTGGATTTCGTCTCCCGCAAGATCACCCGGGCGGCGGCGGCCATCAAGCTGGGCCTGCAGGACAAGTTAAAACTGGGCAATCTGGAGGCCCGGCGCGACTGGGGCGACGCCCGGGACTACGTGCGCGCCATGTGGCTCATGCTGCAGCGGGATGAGCCCGACGACTACGTGGTGGGCACCGGCCAGGCCCGCTCGGTCAGGGACCTGGTGGAGTTCGCCTTTGCCGCCGCGGAACTGGAGGACTGGCAGCAGTACGTGGAGACCGACCCAAAGCTGCTCAGGCCGGCTGACGTGGAATACCTGGTGGCCGACGCCGGCAAGGCGGCCCGGGTGCTGGGCTGGCGCCCGGAGATCAGCTTCGAGCAGATGATCAGCGACATGGTGACGCACGACATCCAGGAGTTGACCCGAGCCCGCCAGCAGGGGCAAGCCGTCTGCGAACCCCGGCCCGAACGGTGGAAAGATGTCTGAGGCCGCCCGGGGAAGGCGCCCATGAAGTGGCACCTGGCCCTGGGCCTGGCCATCTCCCTGGGCTGTCTGGCCTATCTGCTGCGGGAGGTGGACCTGGCCCGGCTCTGGGAACTGCTGCTCCAGGTGCACCCGCTCTACTACTTGATGATCGTGGCGGTCTACGCCTGGATCTTTTTTCTGCGCTCCCAGCGCTGGCGCATTCTCTTGTCACCGGTGAAACCCTGCAAGGTGGGGGACTTGTACTCGGCCAACCTCATCGGCTTCATGGCCAACAACCTCTTGCCCGCCCGCCTGGGCGAGCTGGTGAGGGCATTCGCCGCCGACCGTCTGTCCCAGGTGCCCGCTTCCAGCGCCCTGGCCACCCTGATCATCGAGCGCATCCTGGACGGCATGACCCTGCTGGTCATCCTGTTCGTGGCCCTGATCTTCGCCGACCCCGCGGCCCAGGCCGGGGCCTTCAACGTGGCCTACTTGCGCGGGGCGGGGCTGGTGCTCTTGGCCGCCTATTTGGGGGTGCTGGCCCTGATGGCCGCCCTGTGGCGCTGGCCCGGAGCCACCACCGGCTGGCTCAGCGGCCTGGCCGGGCGCATCAACCAGCGCCTGGGCGTAGCGGTGGAGCGCATCCTGGCCCACTTCACCGAGGGCCTGGCCCTGTTGGGCCAGGCGCGGCACCTACCCCTCTTATTGGCCCAGTCGGCGGCCATGTGGACCCTGACCCTGCTGAGCTTCTACCTTTTCCTGCCCGCGGTGGGCCTGCCCCTAAACCCCCTGATGGCGGCCATGGCCCTGGCCGGAGCCAGCCTGGCCGCGGCGGTGCCCTCGGGTCCGGGCTACATCGGCACCACCCAACTGGCCATGATGTGGGCCATGATGATGGTGGGCGCCTCAGACGACCGGGCCGCGGCCTTTGCCATGATCTTCTGGGCGGCCTGCTATTTTCCCATCACCATCGCCGGCCTGGTGGAGATGATGCGCCGGGGGTTGAGCCTGGGCAGCCTGAGCCGCAAGGCGCAGGAGGTTGCCGAGGAGTAGGCCCTCACGAACGTTTGCCAGGCAACCCGCCTATTAGATTAAAAAGAGAAGAAGCAGTTAAGGGATAAAGGTGAGGCTGGCAAGGCGTGCCTATCAAAAAGCCTCGGACGTTTTCCTGCTTGCAACCTTTATCCCGGCTATAGAGGGATAGTTTTGACGGGCAAGCCGCGCCGAACTTGCCGGTTGGAGTGCTGTATATCAGGTGGTGGACGTTTGCTTGACAAGCAGGCGATAAACACAATCAAGCACCGTCAGGCCAAACGCCTTTGCTCCTTACCCAACTCTTCTGAGAGCGCACTGGTAGGCAGGGCGGTTTCGTGACATGCCACTATGCCCACAGGCAACCAGCCTTCCATTACCAACCTCTTCAGATTTGGCTTCGACTTATTTTTTTTCGAGGTGAATATCAGGCCAGCGGTCGTTGCCCTTGTTGTAGGTCAGGCGCACCGCCTTGTCCCAGGGCTGGTCGGTGCGCCAGATGAACAGCTCGTAGTCGGCCATGTCATGCTCATGCCCACTGGCGGTGGCGGCCCACACCAGCCAGCGCCCGTCGCTGGAAAGCTGCGGGAAGTACTCGTGGCTGTGCTTGCCGGGCAGGTCCATGAACACCTTGGGCTTGTTGGCCGAAAGCGGCATGGCCAGGATGCGGTTGCCGCCGTTGCCACCGTTTTCCACCCAAAGCACTTTTTTGCTGTCCGGGAACCAGGTCAGCTGGCAGCCGCCGCCGATCTTGCGCAGATGTTTCTTGGCCGGATTAAAGACATAGGTGGCCTCGGTGCGGCCCCGGGATGTGAAAGCCAACAGCTTCTGGTTGGGCGAAAACTCCGGGGTCTGGGCGTGGGACTTGGGCAGCTTTTGAGCCAGTTCCAGGGCCACCCGTTCGCCACCACCCAACTTTTTGACCACCACCTGGGTGCCGCGCATGAAGCTCACCTGATCGTTGCCCACCCAGCCGGGGTAATTGCCGTTTTGGGCCACTAGATGTTCCTTGCCGCTGGTCAGATCCAGGCGGTAGATGTCCCAGGGCTTTTCGTTGCGGGCGCTGACCCACTTTTTTTGGCTGCGGGCAAAGACGATCTGTTTGCCGTCGGGCGAGAAACGGGGGTAGTTGTTCACGTGGTCGCTCTTGGTGAGCTTGTACATCTCCAGCCCGGGCAGGGTGAGCAGATATATCTCGTGCTTGCCGCTGCGGCTGGAGGTCCACACCACCTTTGCCTTGAGCCCGGCGGTCCCCTGCCGGATGCGGTCCTTTTCGTCCTGGCCAATGGTGGTGGGCACCTCGGCCATGACCAGATGCCCGAAGTAGCGGTAGAAGTAGCGGGGCCCGAAATGAACGCCGGCCATGACTATCACGCCGGCCACGATCAAAACCCCGACCCATTTGACTAATCTGCGTTTGCCTTTTTTAGGGGCCATCTTCTGCTCCGGCTTAGCGGTCAGGCTGAGTATCACCAGCGCGATGCCGCCCAAGGTGTAGTCCACGGTCTGGGTCAACAGGTGCAGGCCAAAGGGGATCAGGGCGGCCTGAGTGGCGGCCAGGCCTGAAGCCATCAAGGTGGCCATCATCACCCCCTCGTAGGCCCCGAAGCCGGCGATGCCCGAGATGGGCAGGCTGGCGGTGGCCTCGGCCGCCACCAGGGCGAACAGCACCAGGGGGAAAGACAGCTTTGCCGCCTGCTCGGGCCATTGCGCGGCCAGGCCGCTCACCAATATGTAGAGCGACACGTATTTGAGCACCCGGATGCCCACCGAGATGAACAGCACCCGCCAGAAAACGCCCTGGGCCTTGACCCGGGTGACGTCCTGGCCGATGGCGCCCAGTTCCGCGGCCAGCCGCCCGGCCCACTCATGAAGTTTACCGCCCAGGCGGCCGGCAAGCCAGTTGACCAGGGTGGCACCGATGTTCAACACCTTTTCCAATAGGATCAGAGCCACCACGGCGATGATTGCCAGCAAGCCCAGGAGAAACCACAAACCGGGATCGCCGCCGCCGGTGGAGACCTGGTGCAGGATGATGGCCAAACAGAACAGGGGCAGCATGCCGATGAGGTCGAAGATGAAGGAAAAGGCGAAGGAGGAAAAGGCGGCGGGCAGGCCCACGGAAAGCTTGCGGTTGAGAAACACCACATAGGCCAGGCCGCCGGTGCGGGCGGGCAAGAGGTCCACGAACAGGTTGCTCACAAAAGTGACCACCACCAGGTCTTTATAGCGGGGCGTGCTGGTTTCACCCGAGGCGCCCAAGAGGACCTTGTAGCGCGAGGCCTTGAGGGCCATGGAAGTCAGGAAGAGAACCAGATAGGCGAAGAAGTAGGGCCAGGGCAGGCCCCGGTAGAGGTTTATCCAGTCATCGAGGGTGGTGGTGCGGGCCAGATACCAGAACAGGGCCCCAGTGAAGGCGCAGGCCACGGCCAAGGACAGCCAGGCCCCCCAGCGCCTCTTACCCTTGCCGGTGGACTGGCTAGGTGTCACCCGCGCCCTGCTCTTCTTGGGAACCGCGCATCTTGACCACCTGGGCCGGCACCCCGGCCACGATGGCCAGGGCGGGCACGTCTTTGCTCACCACCGCGCCAGCCGCGGCCACCGAGCCCGAAGCCAGGCTCACCCCGTCCAGCACCGTTACCTGGGCCCCCAGCCAGACGTCGTCGGCAATGGAGATGCCGCCCTCGTATTTGATGCCCTGGGTGCTCATGGGCACGTCCAGGCGTTCGATGTTGTAGTTGCCGCCCCCGGCCAAATAGCACATGGGGCCGATCACCACGTCTTTACCGATGCTAACCGGGTTGCCGGCCACCGAGTGGATGGCGCTGTTGAGGCCCAGGCCGCAGCGGGCGCCGATCTCGATGCTGCCCTGCTTGGCCGAAAGTATGACGCCGTTGGCCAGGTTCACGTCGTCGCCGATCACGATCACCTTGTCCTGGCCGGGGTGGCGGGCGTCCAGGATGCAGCCCTCGCTGATCACCACCCGCTCCCCCAGGTGAATCCGGCCGGGATGACGCAACACCACATTGGATCCGAACAGCACCCCGGAACCGCAGGAGCCGAACAGGCGGGGCCAAAACAACTTGCGGGCGAACAGGGCGGCAGCATTGTGCCAGTGAGTGAACAGCATGCAGAACTCGAAATACAAAAGGCGCCAAAAAGAGCGGCTGCCCACGATCTGGTCCTGGTAGCGCCTCAGGGCGCTGCCGCCGCCGGTGACCTGGGCGTGGGTCTTCAGCTGGCTGGGCTGATCAGAATTTTTTTGGCCCTGGCTCATGTACTTCTGCCCCGGGAAAGTTGGCAACTAAGCAGTAATTATCACGTAAATTTTCGGATTGTCCAGCCCGGTTATTTCATGAAGGTTGGACGGCATTGGCTATGGGAACAATATTCATCGGACCATTATGAAATGAGCATTGCCGAAAATGAGAAGCAGTTTGTGCTCCAGTCCGGCACAGTCAGTTGGTCGCTGGCAAGGCGTCCGCCGAGCGAGGGACGCAGGCGTAGCCTTTACTACGTCGAGGACTGAGCGAAGGCGGCAACGCCGCAAGCGGCCAACTGGCCAAGCCGGACGCCCAGCCTTCATGAAATACCCGGGCTAAGCTTCCAGGAAACGGCGGTGCCACAGGGCCGCGTTCATCAGGGCCCAGAGCACGTGGTTGTGGTTGTGGCTGCCGGCCAGATGCTCGGCCATGAGGCGCTGCACAGTGGCTGGCTGCAAATATTCGCTGACCAGGGGGCTGGTGCTGAGCAGCTCCTGCATCACCGGCCTGAGCTGGCCCCGGAGCAGGTTCTTTACCGGCAGGGAATAGCCCTGCTTGCCCCGGTCCACCACCCTATCGGGCACCAGGCCCCGGATGGCCTCGCGCAGGATGTACTTGGTGGTCAGGCCCTTGAGTTTGAACCAGGAGGGCAGGCCGGCGGTGAACTCCACCACCTCGTGATCCAGGAAGGGTACTCGCACCTCCAGGGAGGTGGACATGGACATCTTGTCCACCTTCATCAATACGCTGTCGGCCATAGCCAGCTTGAGGTCCACGTAGACCTCACGGTCCAGGCGGTCCACCGAGTTGCAGTGGGCCAACACCTGGCGCACCGGCTGGAAGGGATCAAAGCCCACCTCTGCCGCCACCTGGGGCTGGAACAGATCATCGGCCAGGTTGGGGGTCAGGAAATACTGCCAGCGCAGGTGCTCGCCCTCGGCCGGCAGCACCGCGCCGTCCAGAAAGCGCTTGACCACATTCACCGCGCCCTTTTTCTGGGGCTGGTCTGGGAGCAAATTGGCCAGGCGGTGCAGCAGGCTGGCGCAGCCGGGCAGCCAGCCCAGGGCCTGGGCCGCCTTGGAGGCGCGGAAGCGGTCATAGCCCGCAAAAATCTCGTCGCCGCCCTCGCCGGAGAGCACCACGGTCACCCGCTCCCTGGCCTTGCGGCAGATGAGCATAAGGGGGATGGCCGACAGGTCGGTCATGGGCTCGTCCAGATGGTAGACCGCGGTCTCCAGGTCTTCCATAGACAAGCCCTCGATCATCAACACGGTCTGGTCGGTCTGGTAATGCTGGGCCATGTCATTGGCATAGTCCAGTTCACTGAAGCTGGAGTCCGGGTAGCCGATGGAAAAGGTGCGCAGATGCTCCACGCCCAGCTCGCGCATCAGGGCCACCACTGTGGTGGAGTCCAGCCCGCCGGAGAGAAACACCCCCAGGGGCACGTCGCTCATCAGGCGGCGCTTGACCGAGAGCTTGAGCAGGGCCTGCAACTCTTCCACCGCCTCCTCGGGCCGGGTGAAGCGGGGCTCGAACTTCAGGTCCCAATAGGGGCGCTCAATGAACTCACCGCTTTCCAGATCAAAGACGGCGTAGTGGCCCTGCAAGAGCTTTTTCACGCCGTCGAACAGGGTGCGCGGGGCGGGCACGTATTCATAGCCCAGGTAGTGGTATAGGCCGGTGAGGTCCACCCTACGCTGCAGGCCGGGCCAGGCCAACATGGCCTTGATCTCGTTGGAGAAGATCAGCTGCTTGCCTTGGCGATGGTAGTACAGCGGTTTGATTCCCAGCCGGTCGCGGCCCAACATGACACGGCGTTTTTTTCCGTCCAGCACCGCGAAGCAGAACATGCCCGATAGGCGGGAGATGACACCCTCGCCCCACTCTTCGTAGCCGTGCAGGATCACCTCGGAGTCGCTTTGGGAATAAAAGACGTGCCCCGCCTCTATGAGTTCGGCGCGCAGGTCCAAATGGTTGTAGATTTCGCCGTTGGCCACCAGAAAGACATCACCGGTCTCATTGACCATGGGCTGGCGGCCGCGCTCGGACAGGTCGATGATAGACAAACGGGTCTGGCCCAGGGAAGCGCCGAAGCCCACCATCTCGGCCCGGTCATCCGGGCCGCGGTGGGTGAGCAGGTCGCCCATGGCCTGGATCAGGCCCTGGTCCTGCCAACTGAATCCGTTGATGCCGCACATGAGCTTGGTTAAGGCCTCCGCTCTTTTGGCCAGCGCTTCCCCCCAAAAGAAAGGAAGGTTTGGAAAGGTAAGCCTAATGAAACACACCTACCTTTGCAAGTTCAATCGCTCCAGGTCAGGCGGCGGGCCGCGTTGACGCCTGCCCGGGGTGATGCTAACTTGGCTTGAGGGCTAATGGCCCGAAATTGGAGGAGCTTTGAGCAAAGCTGCTAAAACCTGGCTGCGCTTGTCCATCAGTGCGCTGCTTTTGTTCATCTTGCTCTATTTCTTCGTGGATTTGGAGCAAGCCTGGCAGGCCCTGGCCGACTCCCGCTGGGAGTTCTTTGTGCTGCTCCTGGTGTGGATGAATGCGGACCGCTTTTTGATGAGCTACAAGTGGCGCCTGCTACTCACCTGCCGGGGCTACGCGGTGGGACACGGCGAGGCGCTCAAGGCATATTATCTGGCCACCTTTGTGGGCTGTTTTTTGCCCAGCACCCTGGGCGCCGACGCCTTTAGGGTGGGCATTTTTTCGGGGCCCAAGCGGCCCAGCGAGGTGGTGGCCGCCTCCATCTTTTTGGAGCGCGCCCTGGGATTCCTGGCCGCAGCCATCGCCGCAGTAGTGGGCCTGGTCTTGCTGGCCGGCCTGGCCAGCGGCCTGCCCCGCGAATTCTTTTATTGGGCCTTTGCCATCCTGGCCGGCGGCACCTTGTTGGTGATCGCCTCTTTTTCGGCCGCCGCCGGCCGCCTGCACCAGCGCCTGGAGGGACATCTGGAGCAGCGGGGCCGCCTGCTGTCCTGGGCCTCGCGCTTCATCAAGGCCTATCATGAATACCGCCAACACCAGGGCACCTTGTTATGGTTCCTGCTGCTTTCGGTGATCGAGCAGGCCGCGCCCATCGTGGGCAACTGGCTGGCGGCCCGCGCCTTGAACATCGAACTGAGTCTGCTGGAGGCGGCGGCGGTGACGCCGGTGGTGTTCCTGCTGGCCCGGCTGCCGGTCTCCTTTTCCAGCTTTGGGGTGATGGAGGGCCTTTACGTGGCCCTGTTCGGCCTGGTGGGCGTGGCCCCCACCCAGGCCTTCCTGCTGGGGTTGATCACCAACTTGGCCTCCCTGGCCAGCGCCCTGCCCGCGGTGCCCTTTTACTTGGCAGGGGGAGCCCGGGCGGTTTCTGCCGATAGAGAGGACGCTGGCTCTTGTTGACGCTCGGCGAAACCACATGGTTTAATTTGCCAGCCCAATGGCCTGAACCCCTTTTCGGATTTTACTCCGGAGCCCTACCTTGAAACTCGCCCCTCTTGACTCTCCCGGACACTCCCACAGCGGCGTCCCCCCGGCCGTGGTCTGGGTGTTGGCCTTGCTGCTGCTGGCAGTGTTGGTTTGGCCCCTTTACCATGGCGCCGATCTGCGCAAAAGGGCCGCGCAGCAACGCCTGAAGCAAAATTGGAATCAAGAACACCGGCTGCTGCCCCTGTTGGGCCTGGCCCACGCCCAGAGCCTGGAGAGCGGCGAAAGCCTCCCCCGTGAAGATCGGGACCGGCTCTGGCGGGAATTGGAGAACTACCGGGGAAGCCATCCCGCTCCGCTTTGGCTGGAACTGGCCTGGCTGGAGGCCCGGGCGGGAGATATGGACAAGGCCCGTCTGGCCCTGGCCCGGGCCAAACAGGCGGACCCGGGGCAATACGCCCTCTGGACCCGCGCCAGGATGTGGGACCCCTGGCGCGCCTCCCTGGGGCTGACCAAGCCATGAGCGCCAGCGCGGAACAGAGCCGGGGTTCTGGGCAGCTGGCCCCGCTTTTGGCTGGCTTTTGTTGGGGTCTGTTCGCGGCCACCCGCTGGGCGGTGGTGCTCACCGGGGGCCAGCCCGATGAGACCACCGTGGTGTGGCTCTGGCCGCCCTGGTGGCAGCCCCTGCTGGTGGGCCTGGGGGCTTGGCTCCTGCAGTATCTGACGTCCAATTGGCAGCGGCGCTGGCTGCTGCGACAGGGCCTGGAGCGGGCCCAGGCCCGCCGCCGGGCCGCCCGGGCCTGGTGGCCCTCCCTGGCCCTGCTCCTGGTGCCCGCCCTTGAGTTTTTGGCTCCGCTGTATGCCTACAACACCGCCCTCCTGGCCCTGTGCCGCGAGGCCTGGCCCCTGGCCGCGGCGGCCGTGGCCGGCGCGGTGTGCCTGCAGACCGCCCTGGCCGCGCCGGAGCTTTTGGGGGGCAAGCGCGGCGAGCACAAAGTCTGGCTGAGTGTATTGGTGTTCTTCCTGGCCCTGCTGGTTTTCGCCGGGGTGGGCCTGCGCCTCAACCAGGTCACCCAGGAGCAGGGCTATCTCATGGCCGGCGACGAGCCCTCTTATCTGTTGATGACCCACAGCCTGGCCGTGGACCGCGACCTGGATTTGAGCAACAACGTTCTGCTCCGGGAAAGCTCCTTTTTCACCGACCCCAACCGGCTGGAAAGCGGCCACGGACATTGGTCCCCGGACCGGGCCTGGCTCTCCAAGCACCGGCCCGGCCTGCCCCTGATCATGTCGCCCTTTTACGCCTGGGGCCTTTATAGCGGAATGGGCGCCCGCAAGCTCAGCACGGTCCTGGTCTGGCTGCTGGGCGCCTGGATGGTGCTGGAGGTATTCTGGCTGGCCCGCCTCTACACCCGCCGCGAAGGCCCTGCCCTGTTGGCGGCGGCCGGGGCCTGCCTGGCCCTGCCCGGCCTGATTTACTCCAACCTGCTATTTCCCGAGATGGCGGCGGCGGCGTTCGCGGTGGCCGCCTTCCGGCGTCTGCGTCAGGCTCCGCTGGGCGCCTGGGGCGCCATGCTGCTGGCCGGTCTGCTCACCGCCTATTTGGCCTGGTTCCACGAGCGCTTCATCGTGCTCAGTTTGCTCTTATTGCTCTACGCCCTGGCCCGGGGCCACTGGAAAAGCCTCAAGGACCTGTTGGCTTTTCTGACGCCCTGCGCGGTTTCAGCCTGGCTGTTGGGTATGTATTTTAATTTCCTCTACGGCCAGCCCTTTCCCCCGGCCCGGATTCACGCCCAGGGCAGCTATCTCAACCCTCGGGGGGCCTGGGAAGGGCTCAGCGGCCTGTGGGTGGACGGCGGCGAGGGGCTTCTGCCTTTTGCCGCCATCTGGCTGGCGGCGGTGGCCGGCCTGCTCTGGCTGCTGCGCCGCCGTTTGGCCGATGGGTTCTGGGTGTTGGTCATGACCGGGGCCACCTTTGTGGTCGCCGGTCTGTTCACTGACTGGTTCGGGGGCATCAACCCACCGTCGCGCTATTTGGTGGCGGCAATGCCCTTTTTGGCCGTGGGCCTGGCCGCCGGGGCCCACTGGGCTCCGCGGCGCTTCATGCTCACCACGCTGGTATTGGCGCTGGTCAGCGGGGCGGCGGCGGCCTTTGTCCTGCTGAACCCGCCGGCGGTGTACGGCCACAAGATAGTATTGGGCAGCGGCTTGCAGTTCCCCCTGATCGACAATCTGCTGCCTGCCTACATCTTCCACCCCGAGGCCGCAGCGGCCAACGCCAACCTGGCCTTGCTCTGGATGTGGGTGGCCGCTTTGGCGGTTCTGGCTTTGCAAATCGACGGCGAACGTTTCGCGCCCTGGAGTTCACTGGCCATTTTGTTGACCGTGTTTTTAGCCGTGAGCGCGGCCGCGGTCATCGCCGACCGCATCGGTCCGGGCATGTCGGCCCAGGCCCATACCGGCACGCGCTTGACCCTGTGGCAGCGGGTGCACTCACTGCCCGAGGGCGGCCCCTCCTGGCGTGCCTGGGGGGATTTACCAAAGAAGGATTTGCTGCGCCTGGAACTGCCGCCATACAAATTCGCACGGCCGCCGGCCGCGCCCAGCCGGGACAATCCCAGCCAACTGGAAATTCCCCAAGGGGTCAAACCGGGGCTTTTTCTATGGGGGCAATACTTGCGTCTGCCGCCGGGCAGCTACCGGGCCACAGCCGATTTGAGCAGTGCTTACCGGGGAAATGAGCAGGTGGCCTGGCTGGAGGTAAGCCAAGACCACGGCCAAAAGGTGCTGGCCAAAAGGACTCTGAGCGGAGAGGATATCCAGAGCCCGGTCAGTTTGCCGTTCCAACTCAAGCGGGCGGCGCATAACCTGGAGATACGGGTGGGCACCACCGGCAAAGCCGCTCTGCGGCTGGGCGGGATGTCTTTGACCCGGGTGATGCCCAAAGAATAAAGCGAGGCCTTGTTTCAATGAGCCAGCAAGATTCAACCAGACAAAAGCAGCCAGGCTGGGCAACGGTCTGGCTGGTGGGCCTGGTGCTGGCCCTGCTGAGCCTGGCCCAGACCTGGCCCTTGGCCGCGGATTTCCTGCGCGGCATCCCCTACGGCTACCACCCCTCGCCCGGCTGGGGCCAGGTGCCGCTGTTCCCCGGCGACCATTTGCAGTTCTATTACTGGAGCTGGCTGTTTGTCGACAACATCCTGGGGCCCTCGCCGCTTTTCACCAATCCCTATGAATTCAGCACTTTCCTGCATCCAGACGGCATTGCGCTCTACGCCAACTTTCCCTTTTCCCTTTTTTACTTTATCTTGCAGCCCCTGGGCTCCTTGGCCGCCTACAACACAGTGGTGCTTTTAAGCTACCTTTTGGCCGGGCTCATGGCCTATGCCCTGGCCAAGGAGCTTCTGGGCAGCGCCCTGGCGGCCCTGCCCGCGGCCTTGATCTATGCTCTTTTGCCTTTCCGCGCCTCCCAGGCCCTGTCCGGCCACCTCTACGGTTTCGTCGCCTTCATGCTGCCTTTGACCCTGTGGTGTCTGGAGCGGGGCTGGAAGCGGCGGCCCTGGCTCTGGGGCGGCGGCGCCGGCCTCACCCTGTTCGCGGTGGGCATGATGGAAGGCCACCTGCTCTACTACAGCACCCTGCTCCTGGGCCTGTACGTGCCCCTGCGCATACTGATGCGCGGCCGCGAGGACACGCCTCAGGACGAGGATGCCTCCCCCTGGCCCGCCTTGGGCATGACCCTGGCCGCCGGCCTGGCCCTGGGGCTGACCCTGCACCTGGCCGGGTTGCGCAGCGGCACAGAAGGGCTGGGCTGGTCCGGCCTGCCGCAGACCTTGGCCCTGGTCCTGGTGCTGCTTTTAGCCGCCTGGCTGCTTTTGTCCTGGCTGGCCGCGGCCCTGACCAGCCTCTCGCCTGGCGCCTGCCGCCGCGTTCTGGCCCGGGGCTTGTTGCCCCTGGTGCTCAGCCCGGTGTATGCCCTGCAGTTCTGGCTGGACCTTCCCCATCTGGGCATGGTGATTGTCGCGGCGCTTCTGCTCTGGGGTGTGGCGCGCTGTCTGCCGGCCCTGTGGCGCAGCCGGCGCCGACCAGCCTTGCCGCCGGGCACCTGGGCCCCCTTGATTCCCTTGGGCATTGGCTGGGCCATGGGTTCGGCGGCCATGCTCATCGCCAAGAGCCGCACTCTGGATGAGAGCATTGCCAGCGCCGGGCGCACCCTGGACGAGGTGAAGCTCTACGCCCCCCGCCTGGCTGACCTGTTCCACCTGGAGGGGGCCCACGCCGAACAGATGGTGTACCTGGGTCTGGTGCTGATCGTGCTGTCCCTGGCCGGGCTGGTGCTATTGGCCCTGGGTCGGCCGGCCGGCGCCAAAGGCGGTATGCTGGCCTCGCTGTGGGCCGGGCTGGGGCTTTTGATCGGGCTGCTCTGCCTGGGGCCCAACCTGCCCCAGATACCCCTGTACGCCCTTTTGTATGATCACCTGCCCTATTTCAACTTCCCCCGGGTGCCGGGACGCATGGTGATCATCGCGGTGCTGCTTTTGGCCCTCTTGGCCGGCTGGGCCCTGCGCGAGTTGACCAGGAGTCTTGGGGACAAAAAGGGCGCCATGGCCGCCTTGGGCCTGGCTCTGTGCGCTCTGATCGCCTGGGACCTGTGGCCCTCGACCCGGACCGGCATCTGCCTGATCCCCCCGCCGGGCAGGCTGGAGGCTGAACTCAAGGCAGCCCTGCCCACCGGCCCCCAGGCCCCCCAGCGCCTGCTGGGCCTGCCCATTTGGCCCGGCGACTCGCACCAGTCATCGGCCTATGAGTTTTTGGTGACCCGCACCCGGGCCCGGCTGGTCAATGGCTACTCCCCCCAGGTGCCCCGGGCCTATGTGGCCCAGGTTTTCTGGCCGCTGTACCCCCTGGACTTCGGGGTGGTGACCCCGCAAGCTCTGGCCACCTTGCAGCGCCTCAAGGTGGGGCTGGTGGCCTTTTACCTTGACGAAGAGGTGTACACCCGCAAGGTCTGCCCCTTTCCGCCGGAACTGGCCCGCCGCCGCCTGCAGGCCAGCGGCGTGTTCAAAACCCTTACTCTGGCTGAGAACGTCTATCTGCTGCGCCCGGATTACCAAGCAACCGTCAGCGATAAGGCGGCGACAACCACCTCGCCGGTGACCAGCCTGTGGGAGGCGGCCTGGCTGCGGCGCGACACCGGCCGCCTGGTCGAGGACCGCCAGGCCTCGGGCTGGGGGCTCTTGTTCGCCGAACAGACCACTCCCGGCGGCCCCCTGGGCCCCCGCCTGCCCCGTTTCGCCGGCAACGTGGCCCAAGCCAAGGCAAGCCAGGACCGACCCGGCTGGCTCAGCCGAGGCCCGGGCCGGCCCTATCCGCCGGGCCGCTATTTGGTGCGCTTCCGCCTGCGCCGGGGTCCTGGCGGCCCTCCCGGCCGGGTGGAGGTGGCCAACTCAAAAACCGGCCGGGTGCTGGCCTCTGTCGAACTGACGCCCGAGCTGCTGCCCGCCGACGGCGGCTGGCACGATGTGGGCCTGGCCCTGGATTTGAAGCAGATCACCTCCCTGAGCCTGCGTACCCATTACAGCGGCGCCGCGGACCTGGAGCTGGACCTGGTCTTGATCAACTTCGCGAGCCAAGAAAAGCCCCAGGACTTCTACGCGGCCAGCAATCTGTGGCGTCAGACCGGCCTGCTTAGCAAAGACAAAAACTCCCCCAGCGGGTTGGCGATTATTGCCCGGGCCGGCTGGCATCCGCCCCTTTATCTGATGCACGGGCCCCAACAGACCTATGAACCGGGCCGCTACAGGGCCAGCTTCCGCCTGGCCGCGCCGAGCCAGGCCCCTCCCGGGGCCGAACTGGCCGAAATCGTGGTGGCCACCGATCTGGGGCGCCTACCCCTGGCGCGGCGTCTGGTCTCCAGCGGCGATCTGCAAGCGGCCTACCGTGATTTGCCCCTGGAGTTCAGTCTCAAGCGCCGCGCGGAACTGGGCTTTAGAGTGCTATACCGCCAGGGCGGGGACCTCAAGGTGGCCGGGGTGAGCGTCAAGCGGCTGGACTGACCGGGGCAGGGACGCTGTGCCGCCCCAACCTGACCGGGCTTTAACCCGGATATTTCACGAAGGTTGGACGGCATTGGCGATGCGGGTAGCATTTATCGGTGTGTTATGAAAAAAACGTCTACGCTATCAGTGTACAGTTT
>JANQFN010000359.1 GCA_028277825.1 Desulfarculaceae bacterium | reverse complement strand
GCTAAGCCCTCTTCAGCCGATGGCCCTCACTGCTGGCTCATCAGCCAGGGCACGTCGCCGGTGGTCCTAAACCACCAGTTGAAGCGCCGAGGCGGCACGTTGAAGTAAGAGGGCGCCCGGCCATAGGCCTCCTTGGGTATGGGCCACCGGGCGCTTTTCATCAGTTCGTCGAACAGCTTCTTGTACTGCGCCCGGGGCTGGCCCAGCTTGCCGGCAAAATAATAGGCCGCTGCCACCATCTTGCTGGTGTCCAGAGCGTGCATCTTGTCATCATGGATGTACTTGCCGGTCTTTTTGATTGAACTGGTCATGTAATAGGGCACCGTGTAATAACGGATGTCCTTGCCCTTGCCCACCCGGAACCGGTAGGTGCCGTGTTTGACCATGAACTGGCCCAGCATCAACACGCTTTGGGGCACCCGGGGGTCGGCGCTGACGATGTAGTAGCGCAGGGCCGCGTCCACGAACAGGGTGGTCATCCAGGGGCTGCAGAACCAGCCGTCGTATTTCTGGCCGTGCTGGCGGGCGTCGTGCACCAGGCAGCCGTCCCGCGGCGCTCCCGGCGGGGGCTGGGTCTGCATCTTGTAGCCCACCTCGAACAAATGCCTGGCCCGGGCCAGGAGCTGGGGCTTGCCCGTCATCTCATAAGCGGTAATGGCGGTCAAAAGGCCCATGCCCAGGTGACGCTCGGTCCAAAAGGTGCGGCTGGGGCTGTAGTCCGGCTTCCAGGAGTCCAGGGCCTTTTCCATGCCCAGGGCGGCTTTGATCAGTTTGGTGTCACCGGTCAGGAAGTAATCCAGCATAATGCCCTCTTGGCTGGCGTATTTCAGGTCCACACCGCGCTTGGGGCCCAAGGGAGCGAACTTGCCGTCGGGCTTGACCTGGCTGGCGTAGTACTGGGCCGAACGGTGGGCGGCCATGAAATATTCCAGCTTGCCGGTCTGCAAATAGAGCACGAACTGGGTGGCGGCGCGGTCATAAAGCCAGGCCGCGTACTTCTTGGAATAGTCTATGTTCCACTTGGTCTTGGCGTCTTTGCGCCTTTGGTCGTTTTTGGACAACGAAGGCTGGTTGATGCTGTGGCCGAAGTATTTGGCCATGGCCCGGCTGATCCAGGCAGTGCCCGCCGGGGGCTTGGCCACCAGAAAGCGCCCCTTTAAAAGCGATTTGTCCAGCCAGGCAACCGGCAACAGGGGCCAGGCCGGCGGGTCATACACCACGCCCGGCGGATAAAGGCCCCGGTTGTAGGGCAGCCAGTCCTTGCGCGCCGGCCAGCCCCGGGAGAGGCTTTCTTTGCTGGGCTTTCCCCAGTGCACCGTGTAGTGCCGGGCCAGGCTGGTGGCCATGTAGTCCTGGAACTGGATGAGCACCGCGCGGATGCTGGGCGCTCCGGGCGCCGGCGGCTGCCAGCGGGACAGCACCTTCACGTAGGCAGGCATCTCGGCGCCGGTGCTGTCGGTGAGGGAGATGTTTTTGGCTTCTGACACATAGCCCGGCGGAAAGGGCATGCCAAAGCCCAGCACCACCACCCGGCCGGTGGCCCGTTTGTGCGGTATCAGTTTGATACGGACTCCGCCCTGGGTCACCGGGGGCGGGAAAAAGCCACGGTAGGCCAGGCTCTGGGGGTCTGCCGGCGGCGCGGCGTCTGCCATTTGAGGCGCAAAAACCAAAGCCAGGCTGGCCAACGCCAAACAGGCGCTGGCCAGCCTGGCCGCAAAACGGCTGCGGTTTTTCACTTTGCCACCCCCGGGTCTTTATCCCTTGCCCTGGATCTGCTTTAAAAGCTTCTCGGCCTGATCTTTCTCCCGGAAGGGCCCGGGCAGTTTCAAGGCCTTGTCCAGGTTCTCTTTGGCCTCCTTGATCTTGTTCATGGCCATATAAGCCGAGGCCAGGTGGAAATAAATGGTGGGGTTGTTGGGGCTGAGCTTGGCGGCGTCCTTGAGCTCCTGCACCGCGCTGGCATGCGCCCCGCGCTCGGTCAGGACCCAACCCAGGGTGTCCAGCACCCGGGGATCGCCCGGGGCCAGGCGCTTGGCCCGTTGGATCAAGGGCAGGGCTTCGTTGAGGTTCTTGTCCCCGCCCCGGGTGGCCAAGAGATAGGCCAAGTTGTTCAGGGCCGGTACGAAGTCGCGGCTGATCACCAGAGCCCGGCGGTAGTCCTCGATGGCCCCGTCCTTGTCGCCCTGCAGCTCGCGCACGTCGCCCCGGGCCACCAGAGCGGTGGGGTTGTTGGGCGCCAGCTTGATGGCCTTGTCCAGATAATCTTCGGCCTTGTCCAGGTTGTTCTTGCTGCGCGCCGCCGCGGCCAGGCCCATCATGGCGCTGACCAGGCGGGGGTTTAAGTCCAGAGCCTTTTGGAACTGGGGAACCGCCTTGTCGGGCTGGCCCTGGATCATGTACAGATCGCCCAGCAGGTTGTGGATCAGGTCCTTGCGTTCCACCTTGCCCATCTGGGCTTCCACCCGCCTGATGGCCTCGGCGGGCTTTTTGGCCGCCAGGTCGATGAAGGCCACCCGCATCAGCGCGTCCAGGTTGCCCGGGTTGCGCTCCAGGGCCCTCTCAAAGAATTCCTTGGCCTGCTCCGGCTTTCTTTGCGCCTGGGCCAGCATGCCCAGGCGATAATAGCCCGCCCCGGATTTGGGGTCGCGTTGCACCATCTCCTGGAAGTCCTTCTGGGCTTTGGAATAGGTGCCCTGGGCCAAGAACAGGCGGCCCCGCATCTCCAGGGCGGCCAGGTTCTTGGGTTCCAAGACCAGTACCTGGTTCATCTGAGTGATGGCTTGCAGTATCTCGCCGGCGCGGGCGAACAGCACCGCCAAAAGGAAGCGGGCCCGGGTATCGGCCGGGTCCGACTGGATCGCCTTGAGCAAATCGGCCCGGGCCAACTGAGGCTTGCGGTCGGCGGCAAAGGCCTGAGCCCGGCGGTAAAGGGCCTCGGGGTCGTTGGGGCGCTGGCGGATAACGCCGGTGAAGGCGCTTACCGCCTTGTCCAACTGGCCGCGGGCCATGAATATCCTGCCTTGCAGGGTCTGGGCGGAGATGTTGGAGGGGAATTTTTTCAAGACCACTTTGATGCGTTTTTCAGCTTCGCTTATCAGGCCGCGCTCCAAATCCAGCTCGGCCAGGGCGTTTTGGGGCACCGGCGAATCCGGGGCCACCTTGGCCGCCTGGTCCAGATAGGCCAGGGCCTTGCGCACCTCGCCCCGGGAGGCGAAGAAGCGGGCGGTCATCAGGGCGGGCCACATGGAGTTAGGGAACTGGCGCACCGTGGCCAGGTAAGTCTGTTCTGCCTTGTCAAATTGGCCGTTGACCGCATAGAGCCGGGCCAGGGCCAGGCGGGGGCGCTCCCGGCTGGGGTTGGAGGCCACCAGCTTTTGCAGGGCGGCCTCGGCTTCCTGGGGCCGGTGTTGGCGCATCAAAAGCTCCACCAGCATCAACTGCAGGCGGGCCTCGGTTGGGTGGCTCTTGACCGTATCCTGTAAGGCGGCCAGGGCCTTTTTGTCCTGCTTCTGGTTCAAGTAAAGGCGCACCAGCAAAAGCCTGGGGGTGAGCAGTTGCGGGGCCAGCTTGATGGCCTCGTCAAACTGCTTTTCAGCCAGGTCGGGGCGGCCTTCCTCCACATGCAACTGACCCAGAAGCACATGAATATCGGCCCGCTTGGGCGCTATCTCCAGGGCCTTTTTCAATGAGGCCACCGCCTTGGCGGTCTCTTGCATCTGGCTGAAGGCCTGGCCCTTGAGCACCAGGGCGTCCACGTCCTTGGAGTTTTGCTTGAGGACGATTTCGGCCCGCTCCATGGCCTCATTCACCCTGCCGGCCAATAGCGCGAT
>JANQFN010000336.1 GCA_028277825.1 Desulfarculaceae bacterium | reverse complement strand
CAGCAAGGGCCTGGCCAAAGGCGGAGCCCAGTAAGGGTCGCCCGCTAGCGGACCTGCGGTGGCGTCCAGCAGGGCGGCGCTGTCGCGCACCGATCTGGTCACCGCGTGCTCGGCCACCAGGCCGCCCATCATGTCGCCGAAACTGGGGCCCAGGGTGTTGCGCGCCCGGGTGGGTTTTAGCCCGAAGAGCCCGCAGCAGGAGGCGGGTATGCGGATGGAGCCGCCGCCGTCGTTGGCATGCGCCATGGGCACGATGCCTGCGGCCACCGCCGCGGCCGAGCCGCCGCTGGAACCGCCCGGGGTGCGCTCGGTGTCCCAGGGGTTGTGGCAGCGGCCCAACAGGTCGGGCTCGGTGGTGGGCATCAGGCCCCATTCCGGGGTATTGGTCTTGCCCGCAATGATCAGGCCGGCCTTTTTCTGGCGCACCACCAGTTCGCTGTCCTGGTCGGCCACGTAGTCCTTGAGCAGGGCGCAGCCGCCGGTCATGCGCACCCCTGCATAGGTGGCCAATAGATCTTTCAACAAAAACGGCACCCCGGCGAAGGGCCCGTTGCCCAGGGGCTCATCAGCCGCGGCCCGGGCCAGGTCATACATGGGGGTGACCACCGCGCCCAGCTGCGGATTGAGGCGCTCGATGCGCTCCACCGTGGCCTCCAGCAGCTCCTGCGGCTTAATCTCCTTGTCTTTGATTAGCTGGGCCAGGGCGGTGGCGTCCAGCCAAGCCAGTTCCTCGTGGCGACTCATGATCCCTCCTCCCGAGTGGGCAAGGGACATACTAGCAGAAACAGGCAGGCTGGTGATATGCCTCTTGCGGCCCCGGCTCAGGCCTCCTGATAAAGGGCGCGGCGCTCCGGCGCCATGGCCTCCATTGCTTGGCTGGCCTCCTCCGGGGTCAGGGCCACAAGGCTGCCGTCGGCCTTCTGCACCACTACCCCGCTCTGGGTGAGCAGTTGGTGCCGCCGCCTGCGCTCGTCTTTGTCCGGGTGGCAGATCATCTGGCAGTTGCCGCAGGTGAGGTAGAGCTTTTGTTTCATCAGGGAATGATAGTGCCCGCCGGGCATGGGGGGCCACTGGGCATAGGCCTTGATGCCGGTGATGATGGCCGGCAGATACTCCTCGTCGTGCTCGGGCACCGGGAAGCGCCCCGGCGACCAGGTGGACCACTTACCCTTGGGCTCCAGGCCGGTGAAGCCGCCGCAGACGTATTCGCAGCGCAGATAGTTCTTGCGTTTGGAGTAGGAGAACTCCACCCCGCCCAGGGTCACCGTGGTCTTTTCGCCTGCGTCCATCAGGCCCGAGGCGCAGGCAGCCATGCATAGGCCGCAATTGTCGCAGTAGTTGTCATCTTCGGGAAGAGGCTCGGTGGGGATCAATTCGGCGGCGGTGACCACCGCGCCCAGGATCACACCGGCGCCGTACTTGGCGTCCAAAACATTGCCCGACAGTCCGAAGCTGCCCACGCCGGCGCGCACCGCCAAATAACGGTGGGACAGGTCGGGGAACATGTCCAAGGCGCCGCCCGGAGT
>JANQFN010000159.1 GCA_028277825.1 Desulfarculaceae bacterium | reverse complement strand
CAAAGCATTACATTTGGCCAACGGCTCCCAAAAAAGGAGCCGTCCCCGGTAGGGATCGGCCCACGCGGCCGTGTCATCGGCGGAGGTACGCCGCCGGTTGTTCAGTACAACTCCTGTTGGTGACTGGTCAGGCGCTCGGCGCCCTCCTTGCTCACCAGGAAGGTGTCCTCCACCCTGAGGCCACCTACTTTTTTGTCAAAGGCGGTGGTCTGCATCAGGGCCACCACCATGTTGGCCTTGAGCACCGTATCGCTGTCCTTTTCCAAAATGGGATAGAACTCCGACTGCCTCAGCCCCACCCCGTAGCCAATGTCATCGGGCAGATAGCGCGCCACCCCGTGGGCCTGGAAAACGTCATGGGCCGCCTGCCAGGGCTGGTGCGCCGTGGCGCCCTCTTTCACCGCCCCGGCACAAGCCGCCTGGGCCTCCACCACCAGGCGCAGGTAATCCGCCTGCTCCCGGCTGGGTTCGCCGGCAAAGGCGGTGCGGCACAGGTCCGAGGAATAGCCCTGCCAGATAGCGCCCAAATCGATCACCACCGGCTCACCCGGTTCGATCAGCTTGGGCGAGGCGATGGGGTGGGCCAGAAGGGTGCGCGGGCCCGAGGCAACGAAGGTGGAAAAGGCGGGCCGGAGCGAACCGGCCTTGCTCATGACGTACTCGGCCTCGGCCGCCACCTCCAGCTCGCTGACCCCGGGCTGCACCGCGGCCAGGGCGGCGGCCATGGCCTGGTCGGCGATGGCCGCCGACTTTCGAATCTTGGCCACCTCTTCATCGCTCTTGATGGCCCGCAGGCGGTCGATCATGGGGCTGATGTGCACATACTCGGCCTGGGGGAAGTGTTTTTGCAGGACCTCCAAGTGCCGGATCTGCATGAAGTCCTTTTCCACTCCGATGCGTTGGATATTTGCCTTTTTCTTGGCCGCCACCTGGGCCATGCGTCCGGTGAGCGATTCTCGGGGGAAGACGTAGGTGGCCATCTTGTCGATGGTGCATTGCTCTTTGGCCTCGGGCAGGTCCAGCCAGAGGATGGTGAACACCGGTTCCTGATCAGGGAAGAGCACCACCCCCGAGCAGACCGAGGCATAGCCTCCGAAATAGAAGACATTGTGCGGTTTGAGCAGGATGGCGGCGTCTATCTTCGCCGCCGCCATCTCGCGCTGCATTTGCTCCAGGGGCTCAGGCATGCTGTTTCCTCAGCCGGCTGAAATAGTGGACTCACTGGGCTGTGTTATGCAGTTACATTGTACTACTTGCCGCTGGCAGACTAAACCGCCGCCATGCCCTTTTTGAAGGCCTCCAGGTTGAGCTCCAGTTTGTCGGGCGGGAAGGTGGCCTGCATCTCCTGTTCCACCTCGGCCGGCTCCAGAGGCAACTGGCCGGCGCCCAACAGGCAGCCCAGGAGGACGATGTTGGCCACGATGGGCGCGCCCAACTCCACCGCCATCTCGGTCACGTTGACGAACCAGGCCTTTTGGGACAACTCTTCGATGGCCCCGGTGAGCCGGTCCATCTGAGGATAGTCATTGCGCCGGGCCAAGACCCCCACCGGCTGGATGGCCTGGGTGTTGGTAATGGTCACCACCTGTTCGTTGCCGTAGGCGGCCAGCATGCGCAACGCTTCCAGGGGCTCCAGGCTCAAGACCAGGTGCCCTTGGCCCGTGGGCACCAGAGGACCATAGTAGCGTTTTTGGGAGATGCGCATGCTGGAGAACACCGAGCCGCCCCGCTGAGCCGCCCCGAAGGTCTCGCCGATGGTGAGGTAGTAGCCCTTGGCCGCTAGGATGCGCCCGATCATGCGCGAGATGAGGATGTTGCCCTGGCCGCCCACGCCGCAGACGATGAGATTGTAAGGATCGCTGTAACTGGTCATCAGGCCACCTCCTCACTCTGGATCGCCTTGAAGGGGCAGATTTGCACACAGAGCCCGCAGCCCGGGCAGGCATCGTCCCGGATGCGCGCCTTGCCGCCCTCGCGGTCCAAGGCAAAAGCCGGGCAGCGGAAGGAACTGTAGCAGATGCCGCATTCCTCCCCCTTGCAGGTCTCCTGGTCCACGTAGACCTTGAAGGGCTTGCTCTTCTCCTGCCTCATGCGCACCAGCTCGCAGGGCCTCCTGATGATCAACACCCGCACCCCGCCCTTTTGTTGCAACAGCCCGCGCATGGTCTTGGCCGTGGCTTTTAAGTCAAAGGCATCGGCCACGGTCACCGAGGCCCCCAGGGAGGTGCACAGCTCCTCCAGATCGATCTTGGCCGCCGGCTGGCCCATGGCGTTGTAGCCCACCCCGGGGTGGGCCTGGAAGCCGGTCATGGCGGTGGCGGCGTTGTCCAGGATGATGTGGATCAGGTTGGAGCCGTTGTAAATGGCGTTGATCAGCCCGGAAAGCGAGGAGTGGAAAAAGGTGGAGTCGCCGCAGATGGAGATCACCGGCTGGTCGTAGTCCATCTTGCCCAGCTGGCCCAGGCCCGAGGCCAGACCGAGGCCCGAGCCCATGGCGTGCAGCATGTTCATCTGACACTTGCCCTCGGGGAACACGTCCAGGGTGTAGCAGCCGATGTCGCCGGTGATGAAGGCGTCAACGCCTTCGGCCTTGATGGCCCGCTCCAGGGACCAGAAGCTGCCCCGGTGGGGGCAGCCCGGGCACCAGGTGAGGCCGCGACTCACCAAAAGTTCGTCCACCAGCTTGTCGGCCTTTTCAACGTAGCCGGCGCTACGGGCCTCGTATTCCAGGCCGAAGATGCCGGCCAGGGCGGCGACGGCCCGGTCCGGGGTCATCTCGCCGAACATGGGCACCTGGCCCGAGCCCTTGCCCAAGACCGTCTTGCCGGTGAGCCCCTGGTCGCTGATGGTCTCCTTGATCATCAACTCGAGGAAGGGGTCCACCTCCTCCAGGATCAAGGCTCTGTCGCAGGCGGCCAAATGCTTGGCGGCCAGCTTCTGGGGGAAGGGCCACAGGGTCACCAGCTTGAGGATGCCCACCCTGCCTTCCAGGCCCAGGATCTCCACCGCTTCCAGAGCCGCGGGATAGCCGGCGCCGCTGCACACGATCAACAACTCCGGCGCCTCGGGGCCCTGGTAATCGTTGAATGCGCTTTCTTCAAACTCCCCTCGGATGCCCTCCAGGGCCTCGATGGCCCGGGCGTGGGCCGGCCGCGCCAGATAGGGAGTCAGGCAACCGTCGCTGTCGCTGACCGCCTTTTGGTCCGCCAGGGGTGGCAGCTGGCCCATCTCCACGATGGAGGAGGCGTGGGACAACCTGGTGTAGCTTCTGAGCATCACGTAGCGCGCCTGGGCCCGGGAAAGTTCGAAGGCGTATTTGACCAGGTCCCGGGCCTCCTGCACGCTGGTGGGCTCCAACAGCGGCGCATAGGCGAAGCGGGCCTGCCAGCGCGAGTCGGTCTCGTCACCGCTGGAGTGGGCGTCGGGGTCGTCGCACACCGCCACCACCATGCTGCCGCCCTGTTTGCCCAGGCCGGTGAGGCTCAAGTGGGTGAGAAAGTCCAGGGCCACGCTGAGACCGGCGTTTTTCATGGCTGACAGAGTGGCCAGTCCGGCGGTGGCCGCCGCGCCGGCGCCCTCGGTGGCCACCTTTTCATTGGTGGACCACTCCACGTGCAGGCCCCTCTGGGCGGCCACGCCGGCCAGGCGCTCGATTATCTCCGAGGAGGGAGTTCCCGGATAGCCGGCGGCGAAATTTACTCTCGCCTCCAGCGCCCCTCTGACTATGGCCTCGTTGCCCAAAAGAAACTTAGAGACCTTTTCCTCTTGGTCGTATCCATAACTGGCTGACATGGACTCCTCGCATTCTGCAGGGCGCTTTTGGGGCCTTGGGCGATTCCTTCATTGACGGTTGCAGGATGGTTCTTTAAGGTCTAAGCGAAATAACAGGCCACCTCGCCCAGGCGGTCCACGTGCAGGTGGATGCTGTCGCCCGGGGCCACCGGCACCGCCGCCGCCGCCGCCCCGGAAAGAATGATCTCCCCGGCCTCCAAGGGAATGCCGAACTGGCCCAGCTTGTTGGCCAACCAGGCCACCGACTGGGCCGGGCTGCCCAGGACCGCCGCCCCGGCCCCGGTGGCGGCCAGTTGGCCGTTTTTGGTCATCACGAAGCCCACGTGCCTGAGGTCGATATCCATGGCCGAGACCAGATTGGCCCCCAGCACCAGAGCCGCTCCCGAGGCGTTGTCGGCCACGGTGTCCTGAATTTTGATCTGCCAGTCCGCCACCCGGGAATCGATGATCTCCAGGGCCGCGCAGACCCCGGCGGTGGCCTGGATAACGTCGGTGGGGGTGATCCCCGGCCCTTCCAGGTCGTCTCCCAGGACAAAGGCGATCTCGCCCTCGATGCGCGGCTGCATGAGCCGCCCGGTGTCAAAAGGCATGCCCTGGTAGGCCAACATGTCCTCGAAGAGGTGGCCGTAGTCCGGCTCGTCTACGCCAAGCTGCTCCTGGATGGCCGGGCTGGTCAGGCCGATCTTCTTGCCCACGATCTTGCGCCCGGCGGCCAGGGAGTGCTCCACGGTGAGCAGTTGCACCTGGTAGGCCTCTTCCACGGTGATGCCGGGATAGGTCTCGCTCAACGGCGCGATGGCCGCCTTGTTTTCGGCGGCGGCGATCAGGCTGTCGGCGGCCTGTTTGATGTCGGACTCACTCAGCGCCATGAATCTCCTCCCAGAGTTCGTCGGCCTGCCCCTGGTGGGCATGGCCCCTTTTGGCTAGAAATTTTTCCCTCAGCGCAGTTGCCAGGCTCTGGGCCAGGCGCGATGCCTCCCAATCCCGGGTCAGGCCCTCTTTGAGGACGGGCCACAGCAACTCCACCTCGTCGTGGGGCCCGGGCAGACAGACGATGAGGCAGGAGCCCAAACGGCCGGCGCCCAAGCGCACCCCGTCTTTGGCGTGGCGGCCGTGGCCCTTTTTGAAGCGGAGCACGTAGGGCGTGGCCGCCTCCTGGTCCAGGCTGGCCAGCGCCTCCAGGGTCTGGTCCTTGCCCTCGGCCCCCACCCCGCCGGTGGTCACCACCAGGCCGTGGGCCTCTTCGGCCCCGCGGCTGATGGCCCGGGCGATGGCGGCCTGGTCGTCGGCCAGGGGCGGAGCCAGATCCACTTGATAACCCTGCTCCGCCAGGGCCTTGGCCAAAAAGGGGCTGTTGGTGTCTTTGATCTCTCCGGCGATCACCTCCGGACCGGTGGCCAGGACCAGGGCCCGCTTCTTGATGCGCCGGGCCATCTCGGCCCCCATGGCCTCCGAGCGCTCCAGCATCTGGCGGCCTTCTTCTTCCTCCAGGCTGATCAGGCCCAGGACACCCTCGGAATGAACAGAGGTTTCCTGGCTAAGCATCACGCCCTCCACCGCACCCAGGGCGGTCAGGAGCTCATCTTGGCGGGACACAAACTGCTCGGCCTGGAGGGTGGGCACCAGCACGTCGAAGGTCAGGCGGTCACTTAGAGCGTCGGTGACCATCACCTCATCAGCGGCCAGGCCCATCGCCCGGGCCACCGCCGCCGCGCAGGCGCCCAGATCGGCGCCCTCAAGGCTCAGCGGCCCCACCCAAAGCTCGGTCTTTTCCAGGA
Organism: Desulfarculaceae bacterium; assembly: GCA_028277825.1. GTDB lineage: Bacteria > Desulfobacterota > Desulfarculia > Desulfarculales > Desulfarculaceae > Desulfoferula. Next base: position 5,406 of record JANQFN010000159.1, on the reverse strand, counting down.
GACGGTATTCCATGAGCCCTAACCTTGCTCGCAGCCCACCACATCAAAACGCATGGGCAGGCAGGGAGCGTCCACGATGGCATAGCCTATGTCCACCGCGTCCAGATCTCTATCGGCCAGGGCGCCCAGGCTGTTTAAATCCAACTGGCCGGCAAAGGCCAGCTCCACCAGGGGGCGTAGGCCGCTGCGATGTAGGGCCTGGCTCACCGCGTCCAGGTCTTCGGTGCGGCCGGTGTCCACCATGATCAGGGCCGCCCCGCCCTGGGCCGCCTGCACCGCCTCCTCGGCGATGGGTACGGTTTCGCCCCTGACCTGGATCACCACCCGGCCCTCCAGGGGGGCCACCGCGGCCAGCGCCGGGGCGATGCCGCCCAGGATGCGCACGTAATTCTTGTCCAGATAAATGAAGGGGTGGGACACCATGCGCATCTGCACCCCGCCATGATTGATGGCGGCGCGCACCATGCCTTTGAGTTCCATGGGCATCTTCTTGAAACCGCCGGAGACCACCCTCAGGCCCGGGCCGACCGCTTGCTTGGCCCGCCAGGCGGCGCTGGCGATGCCCGAGGCCTTGGACAAGGCCCCGATCAAGAGGTCCTCGGCCTTGGCCACCTGCACCGGGTTGCCCGCCAGGTAGGCCAGCTCGGCACCCGCCGCAAAGCGGTCGCCGTCAGACAGGGTGGCCGAAAAGGACAGGTGCAGGCCCACGGCCAGCTCCCGGGCCCGGGCCAAGCCGCTGAGCACTCCCCCGGCCTCGGCCTTGATCACGGCGGTGATGGTGCGGCCCAGATGCTCGCGGAAGATCTGCTCGCGTACATCGGGCTCCGCCGCCCTCTGACGCGCCTTGGGGGAGGCCAGCTTCATCAGGCCACCTGCTGCAATAGGCCGGGGTCGATGTCGCGCTGGACCAGCCACTTGGGCATCAGGTCCTCACCCACCCGGCGGTTCACCTCCGGGGCCACTTTAAGCAAGTGGTCGGCCAGGGAACGGCTCACGTTGAGCCCGCCGGAGGCCCCGTCAAAGATCATCACCTTGTCGGTGCCGGTGGTGCGATAGGCGAACTCCATGGCCGCCTTCAGGTTGTCGGCCAACAGGGCGTGCTTCATGTAGTTGAGGTTCATGGGGTCGCGGTTGAACAGCTCGGCCTGCGCGGCCCCCACCACGATGGTGGGGGTGTGCTCGGCGAAGAACACCGCCGGGTAGCCGATCCAGGCGTAGTTGTGCACCACTGCCTTGATGGCCGGGTTAACCGGGGGAATCTCTGGGATCAGGGGTTTGCCGTGCTCGTTGTAGAAGGTCTCGGTGTACCAGGTGTAGGGAGGCAGGGGGTTGTCCAGATCAAACAGGTCGATGTTGGCCCCCACCATGTTGGCGTATATCACTCCGGAGGCGAAGACGTAGGGCACCGGGCAGGGGAAGTCCAGGATCACGATGCACTCATCGATGGCCCCGAACAGGCTGATGATCTTGCCGTAGTGCTTCATGCCGCCCACGGTGGTGCGGTCGTTGATGGCGTAGAGGTCGTTGTCCGCGTCCACGGTGATTGCCCCGGCCGGGGACATGATCATGAAGGCGGCAAAGGCGAACTTTTCCTGCACAAAGGGGGACTCAAAGATGGCCCGGGCTACGAAGTTGGCCGCCCGGGGGCCCATGTTCATGTGATAGGTGGAGCGGGTCTCGCAGCGGGCGTAGCTCATGCCGAAGGGCTTGACCGCCCGGTCCACCTGGCGGTGGAAGTGCACCTCGCGCACGTCGGAGTTGTGGGCGTGGATGATGAAATCCGCATCATAAGCCTTTTTCAGACCATAGAGGGTGCCCAGCTCGGTCTCGATGGGGATGCCGGCGTCTATGGGCGCGATGCCGATGGCCTTGCCCTCGAAGTATTCGTCCAGGCCGTGGGTCTTGATGTATTCCTCGGTCTCCCGAAAGCGCATGCCCAGCCCGGCCCTGAGGCGGACCTGCTTGGCCTGGGTGCGGACGCTCACCACGTCTTTGATGGTGCGGAGCATCTCGGCATAGGGAAAGCCGCCCAGGAAGGTGAAGCCGTGATGGCTGGCCAGGATGTTCACCGTCTTGCCCTCGGTGATCATGGACATGTCCACCGATTCCAGGGCGGCCTCGGTTTCGGCGCGCACCGCCGCCAGCCCTTTGTCCGAGGGGTAGATGACACCGGGCAGATCGGGGATCAATTCGCCCAAAGGCACGCTGGTCATGTTTTCCAGCTCCGCTCCGCGCATCGTCACCGTGGCCGGGTCCACTCCGTACTGGGACTCTTTGGTGGGCGCCGGCTCAAGAGGCTGGTTATACATGCTCTGCCTCCTTAGTCCTCTGGATCCTCAAAAGCTAATCGACCGGCGCATCGACGATGCGGTCAAAGAGCTCTTCGTCGCTGTCAAACCGAAAACTGGCGAAGTTGGTCCTGATCTCCTGGGGCACCTCCCAGGCGGTCATGGTGCGGCCCATCCACTGATAGGAACCTTTTTTGCGCTGCCAGCTCTTGCCCGCCGCCTCCAAGAAACGCAGGATGGTTTGGTTACACTCGATGCCGCAGCCCGAGCCCACCCCGGTGGCGCGCACCAGGGCGTCGGGAGAGCCGGCCCCGGCCAGGATGGCGGCGGCCACCTCCTCGGCGCGGGTGGCGGTGCAGTAGCACATGAGCTGCTTGGGGTGAAAACGGGCCTTTTTGCACAGGGCCTCGATCTCGGCGTAGTCGAAGTCGCTGACTTCGGTGCCGATATCAAAGGGCTCGCAGGGCACCATGGCGATGGCGTGCTCCGGGCAGCGCTGCTCGCAGTTCCAGCAGCCCACGCATATGTCCAGGTAGATGTTCACCTTCAACTGGCCGTCTTGCTTTTCAAGCTCCACGGCGTACACCGGGCAGACTTTCTCGCAAGTTCTGCAGCCAGTGCACAACTCCTGATCCACCTGGGCCTGAACTTTGACGGTTTTCATGGCCGCCTCCCTTGCCTCTCAGTCGAAGTCGTCTTTATGCCCGCGTCGGTTCGATGCGCGCCTTGATCCCGGGCTCAGCGCCGCCGGGCCGGGTCCATCTGGCGCAACAGTTCGCTGATGTCTTCCGCGGTATCCTTGACCAGCGAAATGAATGAAGCCTCTTTTTCATCGAAACGGTCCTTGGGCACCGACAGGCTGATGGCCGCCACCGGCCGTCCATTCATCATCACCGGGGCGGCGGCGCACTTCAGGCCGTCCTCGATCTCCTCGTTGTCCACGGCATAGCCTTGCTGGCGCACCCGCTGCAACTCGCGGCTCAACTCATCCAAGCTGGTGATGGTGTTGTCGGTGAATTTTTCCAGCCCCCGCTGGCTGACGATCTCCGACACCTCCTCGGAGTCCAGGCCGGCCAAGAGAACCTTGCCCACGCCTGAGCAGTGGGCGGGCAGCTTTACCCCCCGGCTGGTCATTACCCGGATAGTCTTTTTGCCCTCGATCTTTTCCAGGTACAAAGATTCGCCTTTGGAGAGCACCGCCAGGTGCACGGTCTCCTCGCATTGGCGGTTCATCTCCTCCAGAAGCGGTTTGGCTGCCTTCCTCAAATTCACATAGGGCTTCACCAGGGAACCCAGATAGTAGATCTTGATGCCCAGCCGATATTTGAGAGACTCCGGGTCCCTCTCCAAATAGCCGTATTCTTCCAGGTTCTTGATGATGCGGAAGGTGGAGGTCTTGTTCAGATTCAACAGGCCCTGAATCTCGGTGGCGGTGAGTTCCTTGTCCTCTTCGCCGAAAAGTTCCATGACCTTCAGCGCCTTCTCCAGCACCTTGATCTTGTATTTTTGATCCATGGACACCCCTCAAATTCACATTACGAAAAAGAAGTTTCATTTTAACATTTCAACGGGCCGGTGCGGCAGACTTTTCCTCCAAATTTCATTCGGGAGGGTTGCCCCCGGACCCCAGTTAGTTTCATATTAAGAAATCGATGTTTCGTTATTTATAGTGCCGCTCTGCGGCCCTGAATGTCAAGATCAAAAACGCCTAAACCTTATGGGTGGAATAATGCCCAGAGGAGCCGGTTTTAGGGCCGGCCCGAGCAGACGAACGCCGTCCTTTTACAATGGGCTCAGGAGGCGTGAAAGGTGATCTCCACCAGGTTGCCGTCCGGGTCCCGGCAGAACAGATAATCTGAGCCATCGTCGCGTTTGCCCGGGCCGTCCTCGACAGCGATGCCGTTTTCAGCCAGTTCTTCCATGGCTTGGGCGAAATCTTCTACCTCAAAGGCCAGGTGGCGCATGCTCTTTGGTATCACCTCGTCCATGACCATCAGGTGCAGCTGCGAGTCTCCCACCTGAAACCAGTGGCCGGGAAAGCCGAAGTCCGGTCGGGGTATGGAAGCCAGCCCCATCACCCGGCCGTAAAACCAGACGCATTTTTCCAGGTCTCTGACCACCAGGGCGGTGTGATTGTAGTTCTTGGTTTTGATCATGGCTATGGCCCTTCCCCTCTAGACTATATTTTGAACCGTCCCCGGGGCGGCTCACACCCCTTTTTTGACATTCTCGGCGTAAAGGAAGTTTCTCAGCGCACAGGGCCCCCACTTGTGCTCCGCGCACAGCGAGGGCTCCACCTTGAGCTCAGCGAAGCGGTTGTCCCCCCGCAACTCCTTATAAAGCTCCACCACCCGCTCCACCTGCTCCCGGTTGCCCTTGACCAACAGCACCACCGAACCCTCGGCCCCGGCCGAGCCGCCCGAGGCGCCGTGAAACACCTCCACTCCGGTCAGTTGCTTAAGCGCCTCGATCTCACAAAAGCGCTGTCCCGCCACGGGCAACAGGCCCACGGGCATGCCGGTGCTGAATTGGGCCCGGCGGCTGCCCATCTCCCGCGCGGTTTCCTGCAGGGAACCCATGACCATCTTTTCCAGGCCGGCGGGCAGGATGAATTCCACCCCCCGGGACATGACGTAGCCCAGGGATTTGCCCAAAATGCCGCCGCCCTCCTCCACGCCCAGGAGCACTCCCACCCCGCCCTGGTTGTCGATGGCGTTGGCCCCCTTGATGAAGACGTCACCGGCGTCCAACTCGCTTAGCGCCGCCTCCAGGTCGCCGCTGTCGTTCAACTGGCCCTTTTCGAAAAACCAAAAGCGGGCGTGGCCCTGTTGGTTGAGGATCTGGCTCATGGCCCGGCCCACGCAGGTGCCTTTTTCGGAGATCATGCCGCAGGCCAGGGCACCGCCGGACCAGGCGCCGGTCAGCTCCACGAAGAGGTGGGCGGTGGAGGTGCCGCTGGACATGAGCAGGCGGCCCTGTTTGAAGGCCCTTTGCACCGAGGGCAGCGCGGCGATGCCCTTGGCGATGAGCCGCTTGGACAGGGCAGGGGTGAAGCTCAGGGTGGCGCGGGTGGCTTCCATGGTTTGCCTCCGGCTGGAAAATAATTTAGGTTCCGCGG
>JANQFN010000304.1 GCA_028277825.1 Desulfarculaceae bacterium | reverse complement strand
CATTTGGTTCAGATAGGTGCGCAGGTTAATCTTTTGCTTTTTGAGCCCCAGCTTGTTGCGGATATTTTGACGGTGGAAGGCCACCGCGTTGTCGGAGATGGCCAAAAGGTCGGCGATCTCGTTGGAGGTCTTGCCGTCCTTGACCAAACGGGCCACTTCAAGTTCCTTGGGCGTCAGGCCCACCAGCTTGGAGGAGAGCCGGCGGGCGAACGGGGAGGTGATCTCCCTGACTCCCGAAGAAACTATCTCCACCAAGGCCCGCTGGTCGGTGGTTAGCCCGCTGGCGGCCAGGCGCTCCAAGAAAGGAGTGATAAGTTGTTTGGCGCTGGCCACCACCTTTTCCTCCAACTCCTCTTTTTCCTCGGCCCGGTGGTTTAAGAGCACCTTCAAGGCGGTGTTTGCCGCCTCCAGCTCGGCGGTGCGCTCTGCCACCTTGACCTCCAGCTCCTCCGAGGCCTGGTGCAGGGCGGCCTCGGCAGCCTTGCGCTCGCTGATGTCCTCCACGATCACGATGAAATGTTTGGGTTGGCCCCCGTCCCCCCGCACCATGGAGACGTGCACGCTGGCCCACCACTGGGTGCCGTCTCTGCGCAGATAGCGCTTTTCCACCGTGTAGTCCTCGATCTCGCCGGCCAGGATTTTTTTAAAGCGCTCCACGGTCCACAGGTCGCCGGGGTGGGTGCATTCCCACAGGCGCAGCTTTAAAAACTCCTCCTCCTCCTCATAGCCGAACAGTTCGCGGATGCGCTGATTGGACAGCCTGAGGGCCCCGCGCAAATCACCGTGCACGATGCCCACCGGCGCCTGCTCGAAGGTGGCCCGGAAGCGCTCTTCGCTCTCGGTCAGCGCCGCCTGGGCCTTGGCCAGCTCACCGGGCGTGGTGTGGTTGACCTGGGCCTCCAGCTGGGCCACCCGTTGTTGCAGGTGCTTCACCTGGGCCAGGAGTTCTTCGCTGGATTTGCGCTCAGGGGCCATGGCCTTTCTTAATACCACTAATCACCGCGGCCTTGACCCAAAAAAAACGGAGCCGGCTACCCCGCCCGCTCCGCCCTTGGTCTACGCCAAGCCACTAAGGTTGAAGATTCTCTGAATTCCACCGGTTTGTGCACACCGAACAATAGCGCCTGAATCGGGCCCCAGATGATCTGGGATCTCTGCCGCCAGCCAGACCGGGCCGCAGGCAGGAGGCTACTCACACCGGTAGGCCTCCCCCAGGGCCATGGCCCGCCGGTTTCCCAGGAACTTTTTGAAAACCACGTGGGTGGCGCCCTTTTCGCCGGCCACGGTCAGCATGCTGTCCCGGGCGGTTATGCGGGCCAGGGGAATGTTGCCAGACCTGGTGGGCTCGGCATATCCCTTCACCTCGCCCATGGGCCGGCAGCCCTTCACCTCAAGAGCGGTGGCCAGTTTCGCCGGAGTGGCCACCTCGGTGCTGAGAAGTTTGCTGGTGGTGGACTTGCTGCAGGCCGCTGCCGCAAACGCGAGAGCCAACAGTAACAAGACCACACCTGTTTTGGTGTTCATGTTTCTCTCCAATCAAAAAACGTCACGCCGCCCGCAACCAGCGGAGCGGCTTTTTTACGATTCTCTCACAGACGCTCAAAAAGGACAACGGCCGGGCCGGCTATAGAGACCGGCACCGGCCGTTGTGGTCAGCAGTCCTTTAGAATGCCACCGCCAGTTGGGTGGTAATCAGGTCGCGCTCGTCGTCGTTTTCGTAGCTGCCGCGCAGGTACTCCAGGCTGATGGCGGTGTCGGGCAGGAAGTTCCAGGACACAGC
>JANQFN010000216.1 GCA_028277825.1 Desulfarculaceae bacterium | reverse complement strand
GCCGCTGGCGTCCAGGTCGGGCCGCTGGCTGATGGCCACGATCACGCTGTCGGCCTCGATGCTCAAAAGCTCGTCATCGTCGAACACGATGCGCGGCGGTGCTCCGCCGGGGAACTCCCAGTGGGCCGCCCGGTAAATCACCTCGGCCACGCTCCCCTCGCCGGCAAGCTCCACCGGGGCAAATCCCAGCCTCAGTTCCACGCCCTCTTCCACGGCCTCGGCCACCTCGCGGGGGGAAGCGGGCAGCTCCTCGGCGGTCTCAATGGCCAGGACCGTCACCTGCCTGGCACCCAGGCGCACCGCGGTGCGCGCCGCGTCCATGGCCGAGTTGCCTCCGCCGATGACCACGGTGCGCTGGCCCACCGAGCCTGAGCCCTCCAGGTTCACCCCGGCCAAAAACTCCACGCAGTGGCGCACCCCGTCCAGGTCCTCGCCGGACAAGTTCAGGCGCAGGTCTTCTTGGGTGCCGGTGGCCAAGAGCACCGCCGCGAATCCCTGGCCGAACAGGCCGTCCAGAGACTCCACCCGGCTGCCCGTGACTATCTCCACCCCGCTGGCGGCCAGGGCCGCGACCTCCGCGTCCAGGACGTCGCGTGAGAGCCGGAAGGCGTTGATGCCCTTGACGAGCATGCCCCCTGCCTGGGGCAGGGATTCGAACACGGTGACCGCAAAGCCGTCCTGGTTCAGGAAGTGGGCGGCGGCCAGTCCGGCCGGGCCCGAGCCCACCACGGCCACCTTTTGGCCCTTGGGGCCGGCCGTAGGCCGGGGTAAAGACGCCTGCCCCTCTTCGGCCTCATAGTCGAATAAAAAGCGCTTTATGTCCCGGATGGCCAGGGGCTCGTCCAGTTCGCCGCGGCGGCAGTCCGTTTCGCAGGGGTGACTGCAGATGCTGCCGCAGACCCCGGGCAGGGGATTGTCGCGGCGAATGACCTCCAGGGCCTCGGCGTAGCGCCCGGCTTGGGTCAGGGCCAGATAGGCCTGGGCGTTGACCCCCAGGGGGCAGGCCAGGCGGCAGGGGGGCAGGGGCCGCTTGTCCATCAACAGGGCCCGGGAGGGGCAGAAGGCCGGGCTGCGGTTCAGCGGTGGGTGGTCGCTGTCGTCCAGGGGGCAAAGCTCCATGCAGCGGCTGCAGCCGGTGCACAGATCGTAATCCACGTAAATGGGGTCCTGGCTAATCTGGGCGCTGTAGCCCTCGCCATTGGGGGAGATGCCCTCCACCCGGGCCTGGGTCAGGGCGGTGACCAGGGGATGGCGGGTGACCCTGAGATACAGGGGCCGGAACTGAAAGTTCAGGTCATGGGGCCATTCCTCGAAAGGCTGCACCTCATCGGGCAACTCCAAGAAGTGCTGCGCCTGGGTGATCCAGGTGACCGGGATGCCGGCATGGCTCAGGTCCTCGGCCGCCTTGAGGGCGCCGTAGCCCGAGCCCACCAGCAACACCCCCCGGTTGGGAGCGCCATTTTTGGCGGCCGGGCTCACGAGCCCTCCTGCTTGGCCAGGCTCTTCAAGATGGCCAGGCCGTAGTCCCGGCCCCGTTCGAAGGCGGTCCCGTTTTTCTCCTTGGTGTGCGGTGGCACCGAACCCAGCATGGCCGTCTTGAGCGATTCGGTGGTCACCAACTCACTCACCGCCGAGACAAAGCCCAGCATCACGATGTTGGCCATCATCTTGTTGCCCAACTCCTCGGCGAAGCGGGTGGCTGGGACGTGATAGGCAATCCAGGAGGGGTCCAGTTCGCCGGTCTCCACCAGGTCGGTGTCCCAGACCATAATGCCGCCGGGTACCAGGGCGCCCCGGTTGTTCTCATACCCCTCCTGGCTCATGCAGATGAGCAGTTGGGGATTATCGGTGTAGGGAAAGGCGATCTCCTCATCGGAGACGATCACCTGGGAGGAGCAGGCCCCGCCCCTGGCCTCGGGTCCGTAGGACTGGGTCATGGTGGCGTGTCGGCCGTCGTGGATGGTGGCGGCCTTGCCCAGGATGTTGCCGGTGAGGACGATGCCCTGGCCGCCGAAGCCGGTGATGATCACCTCGTGTTGGCTAATTTGTTCCATGCCCATTATCCCGCCTTGCGCTTTCCGGCCGCGGAAGCGTCCACCCCGGTGGCCGGCCAGGCCTCCACCTCGCCCCGGTTGATGGCCGCATAGTGGTCCAGGAAGGTGGGGCGCTCCACATCCACGAACTTGCCCACCACCAGGTTGTTGTCAAAATCAATGGTGGCCTCGCCCGGCGCGATGTGGTTTTTGACCACCGAGTTGTCGTAGTAAAGCTTCAGCAGGTCCAACGAGCGCCGTATCTTGTTGCGCCGGCCAAAGGCGGTGGGGCAAGGCGCGATCACCTCCACAAAGGAAAAGCCCTTTTTATTCAGGGCCTCGGCGATGGCCGTAGTCAAACGGCGGATGTGCAGGGCGGTCCAGCGGGCCACGTAGGTGGCCCCGCAGGAGGCGGCCAGAGAGCAGAAGTTGAAGGGCTCGTCCGGGCTGCCCTGGGGGGTGGTCGTGGTCTTGGCCCCGTAGGGGGTGGAGGGTGCCAGTTGGCCGCCGGTCATGCCGTAGTTGAAGTTGTTCACGCAAATCACGGTCATATCCATGTTGCGCCGCGCGGCGTGGATGAAGTGGTTGCCGCCGATGGCCAACAGATCGCCGTCGCCCGAGGCCACGATCACCTTGCCCTGGGGACGGGCCAGCTTCAGGCCGGTGGCGAAGGCGATGGCCCGGCCGTGGGTGGTGTGGAAGGAATCCAAGTGGATGTAGCCGGCCAGGCGGCCGGTGCAGCCGATGCCCGAGACCACCGCGAAGTCGTCCCTGGGGATCTCTGACTTGGTAATGGCGCTCATCAGGGAGCCGAAGGCGATGCCGATGCCGCAGCCCGCGCACCAGATGTGGGGGATGCGCTCGGTTCTGAGCAGCGCGTCCTGGGGGTGCTCCGCCTGAGGCAGCGTGGCTTGCTGGGCGCTCATGAGGTCTCCTCCAGCGAGGCCTTGACGGCCTCCATGATGCGGGCCGGGGTGATGATGCCCCCGCCGGGGTGGGGCACCAGCTTGACCTGACAGCGGCCCTGGGCCAGACGCTCCACCTCCAAGACCATCTGGCCCAGATTGATCTCGGGCACCACGATGGCTTTCACCCGCCTAGACAGCTCCCGCACGTAGTCTTCGGGAAAGGGCCAGACCACGTTGAGCTTCAAGAGCCCAACCTTGAACCCGGCTTGGCGCAGGGCCAGTACCGCGCCCCGGGCCGAACGGGCGCTGATGCCGTAAGCCATCACCGCCACCTCGGCGTCCTCCAGGTGGATCGCCTCGAAATCCAGGATCTGGTCCAGGTTGCCCTGGATTTTGTCCACCAGGCGCTGGGTCATCTCCTCCTGGGCCCACACCTCCATCACCGGATAGCCCTTCTCGTCGTGGGTCAGTCCGGTGATGTGCATGTAGTAGCCCTCGCCGGAGGTGGCCATGGGCGCCACTCCGTCCGGACCCGGCTGGAAGGGCAGATAGGTGTCCGGCCCCTCGCTGGGCTTGCTGCGCTCCACCAGCTGGACCTGGTCCGCCTCGGGGATCACCACCCGCTCGTTCATGTGGCCTACCACCTCATCGGCCATGATCAGTACCGGCAGGCGGAACTGCTCGGAGAGGTTGAAGGCCTTGATGGTGAAGTCGAACATCTCCTGGGGCGAGGACGGGGCGATGGCGATGATTTCATACACCCCGTGGGAGCCCCAGCGGGCCTGCATCATGTCGCCCTGGCCCACCAGGGTGGGCAGGCCGGTGCTGGGGCCGGCGCGCTGCACGTTGCAGATCACGCAAGGGGTCTCGGTGCACAGCCCCAGGCCGATGTTCTCCATCATCAGGGAGAAGCCCGGGCCCGAGGTGCTGGTCATGGACTTGACCCCGCCCCAGCTGCCACCCAGGATGGCGGCCATGGAGGCGATCTCGTCTTCCATCTGGATGAATACCCCGCCCACCCCGGGCAGCCGCTGGGACATGCGCTCGGCCACTTCGGTGGCCGGGGTGATGGGATACCCAGCGAAGAAACGGCAGCCCGCGGCCAGGGCGCCCTCTGCGCAGGCCTCGTCGCCGTTGATGAAATGGGTTCCGGTCAGTACCGCTTGACCCGCCATCTTAATCCCCCTGTCCGGCGGAAGCGCCTGGGTTGGCCGCCTCTGGTGCCTCTTGCGAAAAGATGGCGAACTCGGGGCAGATCACTTCGCAAAAATGACAGTTGACGCAAAGCTTGGGCTCGATCACCTCGGGGAAGTGATAGCCCTTGCGGTTGAATTTCTGGCTCATGACCAGCACCCCGCGGGAGCAGTAGGAGATGCAGAACTCGCAGCCCTTGCAGCGCTCCTCCAGTACGGTCACCACACCCTGGGTGACCTTGATTTGGTCAACATCTAAGGGTTCACGCCAAAACTTCATCACCGACTCCCCGCTAGCAAGGCGCCGCCAAACGGCTAAAAGACCTGTATGAGAAAAGGGTTGACTCTAGCCGAAGCTGTAAAAGCAAAAGGCTCTGTATGGCGGCGTGGAACCAGCCCCGCCGTCTGATTTTGATCCGGCCCGCCAGAGGGGCCACCTTCTTGAGGCCCAAGGGAAGGCGTTATGCTGCCCCGGCAGCTTCCCAACACGCCATCCCCTCAAAATCATGTAATAAAGACGGCTTTTTACGATTGCAGCATCTTACCTGGCAAACCCAGGCAAGTCAATATTTTGCGGCACCATGTGGAACGGACTCAGGGAGTTAAGTGGGACAAGGGTTTGTTTTTAATGGAATACGGCCTTGTGCGCCCGGCTAGCGATCCGTCTGCCCCTGCGCAGAGTCATAATAGCTCTGCATGGCCTTTTCCACGGTCAGGATGTGATCGGCCATGGCCCGGCCGGCCTCCTGGGGATCGCGGGATTTGAGCCCCTGGTAGATTCTCTGATGGTCGGCCAGGGACTGGCCCAGCATGTGGGGCATGGCTTGAAAGGCCTCTTCGATGAACTGCTTCATGGTCTGGTATAGGTTTTGAAAGACGGTGAGCACGAAGCGGTTGTGAGCCGCCCGGGCCACCAAGTGGTGGAAGACCAGGTCGGCCTGCCTGAACTGCTCAACCTGGCCCCGGCCGGCCGCCTCCTCCATCTCGGCCAGGGCCTGGCCGATTTCGGCGACTTCCTCGTCGCTGGCCTTGGCCACGGCCAAGGTGATGGTGCTCACCTCCACCATGCGGCGGGCCTCAATCAACTCGACGGTGGCTTCGGCGTCGGAGATCAAGGGCAGTTCCATCTTTTGGGTCAACAGCACCGGGGCGCGGGAAACCAAGACCGTCCCCGCGCCGGGGCGCTGCTCAATGGCCCCCAGCTGGCTCAGGATCTGCATGGCCTCGCGCAGGGAAGGCCGGCTGACCCCCAACTGAGCGGCAAACTCGTTCTGGTTGGGGAGTTTGTCGCCCTCCTTGAGTTCGCCGCTGACGATCATGCGGCGTATCTCCTCCAAAATGGATTGGGAGAGCTTCTTTTTTACAATTCGCGTCTTGACATTCATGCTGAACCAATGTACTTGATTACGAGTTTGAGAGATTGTCATATCATCTTAACAACACAGAGTCAAGGCGTGATTCTACGCGGTTGAGGGAGCGCGCAAAGGGAAAAAAGGAATAAGAGAATATATTTCAGCCGCTTGAATTATTAATGATCAAACAGGCTTTGGCAGCCCCGGGGGCATGGCACTGTCCCTATTGGTCGCTGCCCTCTAAAGCATGGCCATAGCATGCTGGTTGTTTTATAGTGAAATCCGTTTTTCACCCGCGGCCTTTGGAGCTTTGATGAACATGGGAAACGAGGTTGAACAAAAGGGGCAGGTCTGGATCAAACAGAACGTTCTTGACCAGGACCTATGCACCGGTTGCACCGCCTGCGTGGGCTTGTGCCCCTACCAAAAGTACCACCGTGACTCCACAGTCATCCTGCATGACTGCGACCGGCCCTTTGGGCGCTGCGAGGCCTATTGCCCGCGCAGTCCCAGCGACCTGGCCGCGCTCAATGAAGCCCTGTTCGACCCCAGGGACTTGACGCCCGAACTGGGCGCCATCAAGGGGCTGTACGTGACCCGGGCCGCGGACGAGAAGGTGCGCGGGGCGGCCCAGCACGGCGGCACCGTGAGCGCGCTGATGGCTCTGGCCCTGAGCGAGGGCCTGATCGACAGCGCGGTCTTGGCCGAGGGAGACGCCTCCCTGATATCCCACGGCGCTTCGGTACAGGACGCGGAGCAGGTGGCCGCCAAGGCGGGCAGTCGTTTCGTGGTCTCACCCACCGGCGCCACCTTCAACCAACTCTCCCAAAGCGAGGCCCAGGCCATCGGGGTGGTGGCCACCCCCTGCCAGGCCCTGGCCCTGGCCAAGATGCGGGCCCACCCGGCACCGGGCGACGAGGAGCGCACCGCCAAGCTGAAACTGGTGGTGGGGCTGTTCTGCGGCTGGGCCCTGGATTGGCGCGGACTCAAGGCCCTGCTGACCGAAAAGGTGGGCCAGGCCGAAATCCTGGGCCTGGACATTCCCCCCAGCAAGCATAAGTGCATGGAAGTGCACACCGACAAGGGCATGGTGGAGATCGGCATTGACGAGGTGCAAGAGATAGTGCGGCCTTCCTGCAACTACTGTTTCGACATGACTTGTGAGTTCGCTGACCTGTCGGTGGGCTCGGCCCGCAGCCCCGAGGGCTGGCAGGTGGACCGGGGCTGGAACCAGGTGATCGTGCGCTCCGCGGCGGGACAGGAGCTTATGGACCTGGCCCGGGAAAAGGGCGTCTTGGAGTTCAAGGAGCTACCCGAGGGCAACCTGGAAAAGCTCAGGGCAGCCGCGGCGGGCAAAAAACGCACCTGCGCCGCCAACCTGTCGGACAAGTCCGGCGACCCCGATGATCTGCTCTATCTCAAGGGGGAGGACATCTCATGTCAGTGATCAGCCAAGCCGGGGAGGGCCAACGCGTGCTGTTGATGGGTAACGACGCCATCGCCCGCGGCGCCCTGGAGGCCGGGGTCAAGGTGGTGGCCGGCTATCCCGGCACCCCCTCTTCGGAGATAGTGCAGAGCCTGGCCGGGGCCTCGGCCCAGCGCGACCTCTACGTGGAGTGGTCGGTGAACGAGAAGGTTGCCCTGGAGGTGGCGGCGGCCGCCTCCATGGCCGGACTCAAGTCCATGTGCGTGATGAAGCAGGTGGGGCTCAACGTGGCCTCGGACTTCCTGCTCCATTTGGTGGAGTACGGAGTGCGCGGACCCATGCTGCTGGTGTCCTGCGAGGATCCCGGCGCCCTGTCCTCCACCAACGAAGGCGACTCCCGTCCCTACACCAAGATGATGGAGTTCCCCCTGGTGGAGCCCGGCGACTTCCAGGAGGCCAAGGACCTGACCAAGTGGGCTTTCGAGTTGTCAGAGCAGATCGGCCAATTGATCATGGTGCGCTCGGTGACCCGCATGTCCCACGCCAGCGGTGATGTGGTGCTGGGTGAGCTGCCCCCCACCGAGGCCAGCGCCTACTTTGAGTTCTCCGGCGGTTTCACCGATCCTGACACCGGACCGGTGGTGACTCTGCCCGGCCTAGTGGATTTTCAGCGCCGCCGCCAGCATGAAAAACTGAACCAGGCCATAGAGATTTTCGAGGAGTGCCAGTTCAACACCTATTCCGGTCCGGAAAAGCCCGAACTGCTGCTCATCACCAGTTCGGCCGCCTCTCTCTATAGCCAGGAGGCCATCGAGATGCTGGGCCTGCATGACCGGGTGGGCCTGCTGAAGCTGGCCACCACTTGGCCCCTGCCGCCCAAAT